>NC_009445.1:7295000-7456587 GCF_000026145.1 Bradyrhizobium sp. ORS 278
AGCTGCAGGCGAAGCCGACCTACGCGATGATCCGGCTGGTCGGGATCGAGAACGACCATCGCGAGCTGATCCGCGTCGACCGGCTTGGCCCGGGAAACAGCGTCCGCATCGTCCCGGAGAGCGAGCTGATCGCGCGCGGCGAGCGCAACTACATCAAGGAGACGCTGGGACTTGCACCTGGCGGGATCCGGATCTCGCCGATCATCCTCGACGGCAACACCACCGATCCGAAGACGGGGGTGCCGATGCTGTGCATCGGAACTCCGGTGTTCGCACCGGACGGCAAGCCGTTTGCCATCCTGATCATCGATCTCGACATGCGCCCGGTGTTCGCCAATCTGCGCACCGCCGCCCGGCCCGGTGCGCAGCTCTACGTCGTCAACGCGCGCGGCGACTATCTCTTCCATCCCGAAACCGAGCGCGAGTTCGCCTCGAAACGTGGCCGACCATCCCGCTGGCAGGATGATTTCCCCTCGCTCGCCAGCGCCACCGGCAGCACGGAGGGTTTTGCGCGCATCCTCCACGACGAATCCGACCGGCCGGGCGGCGTCGCATTCGCGCCGGCGCTGCTCGCCGGCCAGGAATGGGTGGCGGTGATCGAGACGATTCCCAACACGGCCTTCATGGCGCCGGCCCTCGCCATCCGCAAAACGGCGATCGAGGTCGGCCTCATTGCGATGCTGTGCGCGGCCGCCCTGGCATTCGTGGTCGCGAGATCGCTGACGCGCCCGATCAACCAGCTCACGCAGGCGGTCGAGGGGATGGGCCGCGGCGAGCCGGTCAAGATCCCGCTCGAGGCCGTCGGCGAAACCGGCGTGCTGGCGCGCGCTTTCGCGCGCGTGATGGACGAGGTCCGCAGCAAGACCGCCGAGCTGGAGCGCGAGGTCCAGGAGCACTATCTGACCGAAGCGGCGCGCGATCATTTCGCCGCACGCGAACGGCTCTACAGCGCCGCGGTCGAATCATCCAACGACGCGATCGTCACGCTCGCCCTCGACGGAACCATCACCGGGTGGAATCCGGCCGCGCAGACCATGCTGGGCTACTCCGCCGAGGAGGTCGTGGGACGTCAGGCGGACTTTCTCGTTCCGCCCGACCGGACGACCGAAGCCCAGGACATCCTGCAGCGCGTCGCGCGCGGCGAACGGATCCAGGCCTTCGAGACGGTCCGCGTCCGCAAGGACGGCCAGCACATTCTCGCCTCGCTCAGCGTCTCACCGATCAAGTCACCCACGGGACAGATCATCGGCGCATCGAAGATCGCCCGCGACATCACCGAGAGCCGCAGGACTGAGCAGGCGCTGCGGCAGCAGACGGAAGAGCGACGGCGCATCTTCGAGACGTCACAGGACCTGATCCTGATCACCGACCGCCATGGCATTCTGGTGCAGGTCTCGCCGAGCGTGGAGACGATCCTGGGCTACAGCCCGGCCGAAATGATCGGGCGCAGCGGCGCCGACTTCATCCATCCCGACGACCTGCCAAAGGCGCGCGAGGAGCTGCGTGCTTCGCGCAACGGACTGCGCTCCCGCACCTCCGATGGACGCTACATCCACAAGGATGGTCGCGTCGTGACCTTATCCTGGACGTCGAACTGGTCGGAGCCGGTGCAGCGGCACTTCTTCATCGGCCGCGACATGACCGAGAGCCGTCTGGCGCAGGAAACGCTGCGCGAGAGCGAGCAGCTCGCGCGCAACATCGTCGAGACCGCGCTCGACGCCTTTGTCCAGATCGACGACAAGGGCGCCATCCTCAACTGGAACTCGCAGGCCGAGCGGATCTTCGGCTGGTCCCGTGCCGAGATCCTCGGCAAGGACGTGTTCAGCGTGATCACGGTCGAGGGCGGAGGCGAGGAATTGCGCGCGGCGCTCGGCCGCATCGTGATGACCGGGCACGCCTCCCCGCTCGGCGTCGGACGGCGGCGCGAGGTCATGGTGAGGCGGCGCGACGGCCGCGAGTTCAAGGCCGAGCTCAGCGTCACCGCGTTGAAGACGCGCAACGGCTTCGTGCTCAACGGCTTCTTCCGTGACCTGACGGACAAGATCGCGACGGAGGAGCGGATCCGGCAGTCGGAGAAGATGGAAGCGATCGGCCAGCTCACCGGCGGCATCGCGCACGACTTCAACAACATCCTGACCGTGATCACCGGCACGATCGAGATTCTCGCGGCTGCCGTCGCCAAGGAGCCGCAGCTCGCCGCGATCACGCGGATGATCGACGAGGCGGCCGCGCGCGGCGCCGATCTGACGCAGCATCTGCTCGCCTTTGCGCGCCGGCAACCGCTGCAGCCGCGCGAGATCGACGTCAACACGCTGATCATCGACACCGCCAAGCTGCTGCGGCCCACGCTCGGAGAGCAGGTCGAGATCGAGTCCGTATTCCAGGACGAAACCTGTGTCGCGCATGTCGACCCCAATCAGCTCACCACCGCGGTCATCAATCTCGCGCTCAACGCCCGTGATGCGATGCCGAATGGCGGCAAGCTGATCCTGGAGACCGGCTGGGCCGACCTCGACGAGAACTACGCGAGCCTCTACGACGATGTCCGACCCGGCCGTTATGCAATGATCGCCGTCAGCGACAGCGGCAGCGGCATTCCGGCGGGCATCATCGACAAGGTCTTCAACCCGTTCTTCACCTCGAAGGGGCCGGGCAAGGGCACCGGGCTCGGCCTGTCGATGGTGTACGGCTTCGTCAAGCAGTCGGCGGGCCACATCAGGATCTACAGCGAGGAAGGACACGGCACGACGATCCGCATGTACCTGCCGCCGGGCAGCGAGGGCGCTGTGACCACGACATCGGGAACCGCTCCGACCATCGAAGGCGGCCATGAAACGATCCTGGTGGTGGAGGACGACCGGCTGGTGCGCGGCTACGTGCTGGCCCAGCTCCATGCCTTGGGATATGCAACGCTGGAAGCCGCCAATGCCGCAGAAGCGCTCGCGATCACCAACGCCGGCGAGCCGTTCGAGCTGCTGTTCACCGACATCATCATGCCTGGCACGATGAACGGACGCCAGCTCGCCTCAGAGGTCCAGCGGATCCGCCCAGGCCAACGCGTGCTGTTCACGTCGGGCTACACCGAGAATGCGATCGTCCATCACGGGAGGCTCGACGAAGGACTGCTCCTGCTGCCAAAGCCCTATCGCAAATCCGAACTCGCCAAAATGGTCCGCAAGGCGCTCGCCACCGACGATCTATGAACTCCGATCTATGAACTCCGATCTATGAACTACGATCTGTGAACTCCGACGCCTAAACACCGACACTCGAGCACCGACGCTTGGACCCGGCGTCACGCCGGCACGTCAGTACGCGCCAGGCTGCGCGTGCGCGACCCGGCAGCCTTTCAATTGGCGCGCGACGCCGTCATCACGATACGAATCAGATCTGCTGCATTGCGTGCGCCGAGCTTCTTCATGATGTTGGCGCGATGGTCCTCGATCGTCCGTGGACTGATGCCGAGGGTGCGTCCGGCCTCCTTGTTCGAGGCCCCCGCCGTGAATTGTTCCAGCACCTCGCGCTCGCGCCTGGTCAGTGGCTCGCGACCGGGAAAATGCAGCGAGCCGATCTTCGGCGACGCGTTCTCCTTCTGACGGCGCGCGAACGCGCCGATCGCTTCGTTCAAGCGAGCCACGATTTCACTGCCGCGAAACGGCTTCTCGATGAAGTCGAGCGCGCCGTTCTTGATGGCGTTGACGGCCATCGGGATGTCGCCTTGGCCCGAGATCATGAAGATCGGCGCCGGATAGTCCTCGCCATGAAGTTCCCTGAGGATGTCGAGCCCCGACTTTCCCGGGATGTGCACGTCGAGCAGGATGCAGGAAGGTGTTCGGCTTCGGGCCACTGCAAGGAGCGCCGCGCCATCCGCAAAGCAGATCACCTCATACCCACCCGCCGACAAGACCATCGAGAGGGTGTCGCGCACGGCTGGGTCGTCATCGACGACAAAAATCTCACCGCGGGAAGTTGTTTGTTCGGCCATGGGCGATTGCTCTTGCAAAGAGAGAAGAAACAATGAAAGCGCGTCTTATGATACCATACTCGCCAGGTAGTTTGGGCACCCGTATTTGTACGGCTTAAGCCCTCAACCCACAAGTAGTCGCTCGGGACCGGTTCGCCTCCTCACGAGAACACGATCTGAACATGATCTCAAGGCAGTCGTTGTCCGTCGCATGCTGCCCTGCAAAACACACCGCCGAAGATGCCGTCATGATCGACGTCAAGCGATGGCGGCGCGAGCTCCCCCCGGCCGTCGGCCAGATGTCGGTGTGGACCGGCAGGGACAATCGGGCGTTACCGCCGACCTCTGCACGGCAGTCGACACAAGGCGGCACGAGGGTGATCTGCGTTGCCCGTGTTTTGGTCAGCACGGAGAGAAGCGAAAGCCTGCATACCGCATGAACTGATCGGTCTGAGTTTCAGCCGCAGATCTCAAGACCGATGCTTGGCTGCAACACCATCGGCTGCGACGCCGCCCCAGGTGTGAACCACGGGCAGCCCCAGCGCGGTTTTGCCGAGATTGGCGAGGAAGATGCGGAGTGCAGCCAGATCGACAGGCTTGGGCAAGCTCTGAAGGTCGATACCCAGCGAGCGGGCATACAGCCTCGCCGCGATTCGCCTCGCCGCATCCATGCCGCTGATCACGATCACGGACCCGGCGAAACGGCTGTCGGCAATGGCGCGGAGAACCTCCGTGCCGTCTCCGTCCTCGAGCATGAGATCGAGCGTCACGCAATCGAAGCGCTTGTTACGCACCTCGCGGATCGCGTCGTTGCAATTGGACACCACGGTCACGGCGTGGCCGGCCTGCTTGGCCGCCAGCGAGATCAGCGTTCTCTGCGCGGCGTCGTCGTCGACGACGAGAAGCTGCAGCGCACGCCGTTCGCCCTCCTCGACTGCTTCTGGGCGGGTGGCCGCAAGTTCCGAACTCATGACCGACATTGGTCGTCCCTGGAAATGTTGATTGACTTCATTGTCATACACATCTCGTCCTGAAGCGACGTAAAGCGCTTCTGCGAAAAACGGCCGCCTCGTTTAAGATTTGCGCAGGATTTTAGGTGTTTCCCGCGCCAACCTCACGCCGCGGCGACCCGCTCCGCGCGGGCGGCCGCCAAGCCGCCCGGCTGCAAGCCGCGACCTAGCCGACCGTGGATTCCTGACCGGCGGAGGCACTCCCGCGCTTCTTCTTGTTCTTTCCCTTGATGAACTGGATGTCCATCTCAGCACCGTTGACGCGAACCAGTTCGCACCGCCTGTAGGCCAGTCCCGTCGAGGACAGAAGCAGGAAGAACTCCTTGAGGTTCAATCCCTGGATCGATCCCTCAACGGTCAGAACCGCGTCGTTGTCGGAGATGGCATTGAGCTGACAATCCCGCCGCCAGGTGCCGTCGATGCCCATGATGCAGACATCGTAGCCCCGACTGAAGGTGACGCGCTCCGTACCTTTGTTCTCGTCAGACATCTTTGCGTCCTGCTCCCGCGCTAAGGCGGCTCACCTAATTGCCGGCTGCCGCAACCCGTGGCGCGCCGGGAAGTGGCGCCTTGAGCGTGGACGCCACGCCGCTTGGACGATACAGGCCGCGACGGTCCGTGAGCGGCTTGAACACGTCGGTGAGGCCAACGACGGTTTCCGCCGCGCCCAGGACCAGGAAGCCGTCCGGCTCCATCTGCTTGGCGAGCCGGCCGAAGATGTTGATCTTGGTTTCCTGGTCGAAATAGATCAGCACGTTGCGGCAGAAGACGACGTCGAAAGTGCCGAGTTGCGAGAAATCGTGCAGCAGGTTGAGCTGACGATGCTGGACCATGCCGCGAACGTCAGAGTTGATCTGCCAGAGCTCGCCGGCCTGCTTGAAATGTTTGACCAGAAGCTGGATGGGCAGCCCGCGCTGGACTTCGAACTGGCTGTAGAGGCCCGCCTTCGATTTCTCGAGCACTTCCTGCGACAAATCGGTGGCAATGATCTCGACACGCCATCCGGCGAGCGCTGCGCCCATTTCCTTGAGCGACATCGCCAGCGAATACGGCTCCTGTCCGGTGGAGCAGGCTGCGCACCAGATGCGGATCGACTTGCGGTTGGCGCGCGCCTTGAGGAGCTCCGGCATGATCACGTCGCGAAAGTGATCGAACGGGACCTTGTCGCGGAAGAAGAACGTCTCGTTGGTGGTCATCGCCTCGACGACCTGGCTGACCAGGGCGCTCGAGCCGTCCTTCAGCTTCTGGACGAGATCGCTGATGCTCGCGAGGCCCGCCTTGCGCGCGAGCGGAAGCAGGCGGCTCTCGATCAGATATTGCTTGTCGGCAGACAGATCGAGACCTGACTTGTCTCGAAGCAGCTTGCGCAGGAATTCATAATCTGGCTGGTTCACGGTCGGCCTCTTCTGGGCAGAGGAAGGGATCAGGCGGATTCGGCTGACAGTGCCTGGATGAGACCGACTTCCTGGAATTTCGCGGCGACAATTTCCTTGTCGAACGGCTTCATGATGTACTCATTGGCGCCCGCGTTCAGCGCACGCGAGATGTGGTCGATGTCATTCTCCGTGGTGCAGAACACCACCTTCGGGCCGTCGCCACCCGGCAGCCGTCGCAGCCGCCCGAGGAAGTCGTAGCCGTCCATCACCGGCATGTTCCAGTCGAGCAGGATGGCATCGGGAAGGCTCTTGGTGCAAAGTTCCAAGGCCTGCTCACCGTCTTCCGCCTCGACGACGGAGAAACCGAGTTCCTCCAGAATACGTCGCGCGATCTTGCGTACGACGCTGGAGTCATCCACGACCAGACATGTTTTCATCGTTGTCTCTCCTATGAGACGGTTGACGGGCTAAGCGGCGATCGCCGCCTTCGGCAGAAGTTCGAGCACGCGATCGACATCGAGGATGACCATCAGCTGGCCATCGAGGCGGTGCACGCCGCCCGCAAACTTCGCCATGCGCGGATCGAGGTTGACGGGGTTGTCCTCCCGGCCCGCTTCGGGCAGCCGCAACACCTCGCCGATCTGGTCGATCAGCAGGCCGTAGGACTCGCCGCGCAGATCGACGCCGACCGCCATCGGCGGCTTGCCATCCTCGGCCTTGGCAAGGCCGAGCCGCGCGCGCATGTCGACGACGGTGACGATGCGGCCGCGCAGATTCAGGACGCCGGCGATCTCGGCCGACGACAGCGGCACGCGCGTCACCCGCTCCGGCATGAACACGTCCTGCACCCGCGAGATCGGCAGGCCGAACAGCTGGCCACCGATCATCGCGGTGACGAATTCGGAGGCCGCGCCGTCAGTGGTTTCGATCTTGCTGCTCATCGTATCGTCTCCGTATTACGCTGCCCGCCGATTGGCTTCGGCACGCGCCCGTTCCTCGATCTGCTCCTTCATCGCCGCGATCAGACCGGGACGGTCGAACTTGGCGATGTAGTCATAGAGACCGGCCTGACGGCCGCGCTCGATCGCCGCCGGCGACACCAGCGACGACACTGCGATGACCGGCAGGTGATGCAGGTTCTGGTCGGCGCGGATGGTCTCGGCGAACTCGAAGCCGTTCATCTCCGGCATCTCGATGTCGGTGACGACGATGTCGAAGGTGTGCCCGGAGCGCAGCGTCGCGAGGCCCTCGATCGCGGAGGCCGCGGTGCGCACCTTGTAGCCGGCCGACTTCAGCACCGGCGCCAGCATGTTGCGGAAGAACGGCGAGTCGTCGACCAGCAGCACCGACTGCGTCTGCGCTTCGGTGGCCATCTCCTTGCGGATGAACCAGTCGGCGAAGGCCATCGGCAGGAAGTGGCCGACGTCGATCACCTCGGTGGCCTGGCCCTTGATCACGGCCGAGCCGAGGATGCCGTCCTTGGCGCCGGACACCTGGATGTTGAGCCGCTCCTCGACGATGTCGATGATCTCGTCGACCACGAGGCCCATCGCGCGGGTCTCGTCGGCGAACACCAGGATCGGCTGCGATCCCGTGGTCTGCACCGACACGCCTTCCATCTGCACCAGCGGCATCAGCTGATCGCGGTACTGCACCATGTAGCGGCCGTTACTGATCTCGATCTTGTCGGCCGCGATCTCCTCGAGACGCGTGACCAGCGCCAGCGGCACCGCCTTGGGCTGCGCCGTGCCGGCGCGGAACACCAGGAGCGAGGTGAGCTGCTCGCCGCCGATGATGTGATGCGAGGCATGCTCGTCGGCCACCGCCTGCGAGGCGGTGCCGGCGGCGCCGAGCGCCTTGGCGATGCCGTTCGGATCGATGATCATGATCACAGCGCCGTCGCCCAGGATGGTGTTGCCCGAGAACATGTCGATGTGACGCAGCTTGGTCGACATCGGCTTGACCACGATTTCCTCGGTGTGGAACACGCAGTCGACCACGATGCCGAAGGTCTGGTTGCCGACCTGCGTCACCACGATGAAGCCGTTCTCCGGATCGGTCGACGAGCCGTCATCGATCTTGAGCAGCTTCTTCAGGTGCATCAGCGGCAAGAGCTTGTTGCGCAGGCGCAAGACGGCCGTGTCCTTGATGCGCTCGATGCGGTGCTCGGAGTTGGCGCGCGCACGCACCAGCTCGACGACCGACAGCTGCGGGATCGCGAAGCGGTCGCCGCCGGCCTCGACGATCAGCGCCGAGACGATGGCGAGCGTCAGCGGGATCTTGATGGTGACCGAGGTGCCCTCGCCGGCGACCGACTTGATGTCGATGGTGCCGCCGATCTGGTCGATATTGGTGCGCACCACGTCCATGCCGACGCCGCGGCCGGACACCGAGGTGACGGCGGCCGCCGTCGAGAAGCCCGGCTCGAAGATGAACTTGTGGATCTGCGCTTCCGTCATCTTCTCGAGCTCGGCCTCGGTGACGAGACCGTTCGCCAGGGCCTTGGCCTTGATGCGCTCGGTGTTGAGACCGCGGCCGTTGTCGGCGATGCAGATGATGATGTGGCCGCCTTCATGATAGGCGGAGAGGCGGATGGTGCCCTGCTCGGCCTTGCCGCTCGCGGCGCGCTCGGCCATCGTCTCGAGGCCGTGATCGGCGGAGTTGCGCACCATGTGGGTGAGCGGGTCCTTGATCAGGTCGAGCACCTGGCGGTCGAGCTCGGTGTCGGCGCCGTGCATCTCGAGCTCGATCTGCTTGCCGAGTTCGGTCGCGAGGTCGCGGACGATGCGCGGCAGCTTCTGCCAGGCATTGCCGATCGGCTGCATGCGCGTCTTCATGACGCCCTCCTGCAGCTCGGCGGTGACGTTGGAGAGGCGCTGCAGCGGCACCTTGAACTCGGTGTCCTCGTTGCGGCGGGCGATCTCCAGGAGCTGGTTGCGCGTCAGCACGAGCTCCGAGACCATCGTCATCAGATGCTCGAGCGTATCGACATTGACGCGGATCGACTGGTTGGCGACCTTGTCGTTCTCGTGCACCTCGCCATCGGCATTGGCCTTCGGCCGCGCCGCCTTCTTCGGCTCGGCCTTGGCCTCAGCCTTTGGCGCAGCCGCCTTCGGCTCGGCGGCCTTCGGTTCGGGCTTCGGCTCCGGCGCCTTCTCATGCGCGGGCGGGGTCTCGATCGCGGTCTCGCGGAAGGCGCGCTCGAGCTCGTCGAGCGACACCTCGCCCGGACGCAGCGGACGCTCCAGGGTCTGATCGATCAGCTTGCCCTGGGTCACCGCAGGCGCCGGCGGCGGCGCGGCGGGCGCTGCGGGCACCAGCGGCGGCGCGGCCTCGCCGGCTGTCGCGATCGGCTCAGCCGACGCGGACATCGCCGCCATGCCGCGCTCGACCATTGCCTCGAGCTCGCTGATCAGGTCGCGGTCCTCGCCCTCGGGCTCGGACTCATTGGCTTCGAGCTGCGCCAGCAGGTCCTTGATGCGGTCGATGGTGGTGAGGATCAGCGTGACGGCCTCGCCGGTCACCGGCATGCCGTCGCGGAATTTGCCCATCAGGGTCTCGGCGGCGTGCGCCAGCGCCTCGAGCCGCGGCAGGCCCAGGAAGCCGCAGGTCCCCTTGATCGTGTGCACCAGCCGGAAGATGTTATCCAGGATCTTGGCGTTGTTCGGCTCCTGCTCGAACCGCACCAACTGATTGTCGACGGTATCCAGGCTCTCGCTGGTCTCCGTCAGGAACTCACGCAACAGATCATCCATGAAACTGGCCTTCCAAGAGGTGGCGTTGCGATCGCAGGCGACCGCTGATCCTGTCAGAGCGATGGTCGGTCCGGTGGCTTCACCAAGACGCGCGGATCGAATCCGCCCGTCGCTCGGCTCGACGGACTTTCCTTGCTGCGATCGTTAGGCCTGGCTTTTATCCGTCCCGTTAATTTTAATGTCCGTGCTAATACGGAACCGCGGTCTGGATCCGCGATCCAAGCAGATCGGCGGCAGGCCGCGCGCAGGTCAGGGCCCCACCTCGGCGGGGGCGATGGCCGGGCTTTCGCACTGGATCAGCGCCCGGATCTCCTTCAAGGCCTTGTAGAGCGCCCCGGCCGCGACATGGCGGTCCACGGCCTCGGCCAGGCTTGCGACGGCGGGCGTCGCCTCGCGTAGCTCATTCATGCAGGCCAGATAGGACGCGCGATAGCGGATCGCGTCGTTCTTCAGATACATGGTCTGGACGCAGAGATAGAGGCGTTTCGCCGGCGTATCCGCGGTTTCGGCAGTGACCGTATCGCGCTCGCGCAGGATCGGAACATCGCCTTCGACGATGAAGCGGGCACGCGTGTTGGAATTGACGATGACGGTGTCGCCGATCACGATCCGCTCGAACGGCTTCAGCTCGACCCGCAGGGGCATGGCCCTGGTCTCCTCTCGGCAGTCTCCTTTCGGGAGCCGCACCGCCGGTGGACGGCGTCAGTCGAGATGAGGCCGTCTTCGCGCTCGCATCCCACGCCTGCTCGCGAGAGGCCTCGACTTCGAACGAGACCGGCGTGATCCCGGATCTTCTAGCCGAAAACGGCGGGGACCAGCCCCGCCGCCTTCGATGGTGTTGATGTCGCCGGAGCCTTAGCGCAGCAGCTGCAGCACGCTGGCCTGCGACTGGTTGGCGAGCGACAGCGCGGACACAGCGATCGACTGGCGGGTCGACAGCGCCTGGCTGTTGGCCGCTTCCTCGTTGGTGTCGGCGAGCGTCAGGTTCGACGAGCCGGTCTGCAGCACGTTGATCAGATTCTTGTTGAAGTCCTGACGGACCTGCACGACCGAGAGGTTCGAACCCAGCGTCGAGGCCTCGTCCCGCAGCGTCGAGCTCGCGGTGTTGAGTACCTTGATGACCTTGTTCGCCGAGTTGTTGTCGAGGAAGTCGGTGCCCGAGGTCAGCGTCGAGAGGCCGAGGCCCGCCGAGTTGAACGTGACACCAGTGATCGACAGCGTCGACTTGCCGGTCTCGTTGAAGGTCAGCTTCAGCGTGTCGCCGTTCAGCAGGTTGATGCCGTTGAACGACGAGTCGGCTGCGGTCGTGTTGATCTGCGCGAGCACGTTGTTGTACTGCGAGACCAGGTTCGCCCGCTGCGTCTGCGCGGTCGAGTCCGCCACCGGAGCCGCCGCAGTCAGGCCGTTGAAGGACTGGCTGGAGGCCGCCGCCGTACCACCGATCGTGCCGATCGTGGCCGAAGCCGCGTCGTTCGTGGTGGTGATGGTGATCTTGCCGGTGGACGAGTCGACCGTCGCCTGCAGATTGTTGGCTGCGAGCTTCGCGTTGAGGTCGTTCAGCGACTTGACCTGCCCTGTCCCTAGTCCGAACGTGATGCTGGTCGCCGTGCCACCTGCTGTGGCGCCGACTGTCAGCGTCTGTCCCGACAGGCCGTCACCCACCGCGCTCAATCCGAGCTTGGCCAAGGTGCCGCTGCTGCCCGAGAGCGTCAATCCTGCCGCCGGAGGCGTCAGGGTGATCGCGCCCGCGGAGACCGAGCCGGTCACGCCGGTCGCCGTCTGGATCGTCGACAGCAGGTTGCTGACGGTGTCGCCGATGCCGATGTTGGTGCCCGAGGAGGACGTGCCGGTCACGAAGGTGAAGGTCGTGCCGTTGACGACCAGCGTCTCACCGGAGGTGATGCCGGTGGCCAGGTCGTTCGACGACGAGCCCGAGGTGCCCGACAGCTTGGTCGAACCGGTGATCGCCGACGAGGTCGTCGCGTCGTTCTGCACGACAGAGCCGGTCACCGCCGTCGAGCTGGAACCCAGCAGATCGGTGGCCGTTGCGCCGCTCAGAGCCGCCGAGGTCACGCTCGACTTGGTGGAGTAGCCCACCGCGCTCTGCAGAACCTGGTTGGCGATCGACTTGGCGCTGTCGACGAGCTTCTGCAGCGAGGTGATACCGGTGTTGGCGGCCTGCAGCACCTGCACGCCGTTGCCGATGCCATCGAGCAGATTGGAGATGTCGGAAGCGCGGTTGTCGAGGCCCTGGGCGGTGAAGAAGTTGGTCGGATTGTCGAGCGCCGAGTTGACCTTCTTGCCCGTGGAGAGGTTGTTCTGCGTGGTGGCGAGGAGCTGAGCCGTCGACTGGAGCGAGAGCAGGTTCTGGCGAACCGACGCAGAGAGTACGATACCTGACATTGTCATTCCCTTCTGGA
Source organism: Bradyrhizobium sp. ORS 278 (assembly GCF_000026145.1). Classification (NCBI taxonomy): domain Bacteria; kingdom Pseudomonadati; phylum Pseudomonadota; class Alphaproteobacteria; order Hyphomicrobiales; family Nitrobacteraceae; genus Bradyrhizobium; species Bradyrhizobium sp. ORS 278. The sequence continues at coordinate 7,307,526 of NC_009445.1, forward strand.
TGAACATGAGTGTTCGCCGAACCGTTCTGTCGGCGATGGGGCAGACTGGTCCTCGGTATCCTACCCGTTCGTTAAACTAGGCCGGGAATGCCGGCGGGCGGGTTCGGCGAGCGCCGTTAATCCTAATTGGCCGCTAATCAATTCCGTTAATTGCAAGAGAATCCGCCAAAATCGCGCGGAAACAGCACGGCGAGCGCGGCCGCGCAAGAGGGCGCCGGTTCCATCATTAGCAACGCGCTAACTATGAGGCGGAAGGCAAGCCGATCAGGCGGGATCGTGCGCCGCGCAGGGAAGAACGATCTCGACGGTCGCCGCCTGGTCCCGCGACTCCGGCAGCGCGAGGCGTCCGTTCGAACGCCTGACGAAATCCTCCACCATTCGGATGTCCTGAAAAACAGAACCCGTCCGCAACACCTCTTCGTCATGCGCCGACGCCCGGAGCACGATCATCACATCGCGATCGGAAACATCTTCGGCCGGCGAGCCCTGTCTCATTGCCGCGATGTCGATCCTGCCCCCGCTTTTCATGCCGTTGCGCGCAGCGATTCCAAGGCAGAGCAGCGCAGCCATCAGTTGACCGGGATCGACGAACACGGCGGGCACGTTCGAGTCCACCGTCGTCGTGATCTCGACGTCCGTTCCGAGAGTCGGCCGGAGCAGCCGGCCGACATCGGTCAACAGTTCGGCCAGCCCTACGGCGCAAGGACGCGGCGGCCGCCCGCGCGCGAATGACAACAGTTGTGACGTCAGTCGTGCGCCGCGGGTCGCCGCTTCGTCGATCAGGCGAGCGACAGCCGCGAGCTCGGGACGGTCTTCGACGGCTTCGGCGAGAATGTCGATGGTGCCGGTGATGACGGTGAGGATGTTGTTGAAGTCGTGCAGCAGGCCACCGGCGACTTGTCCAACGATCGCCAAGCCCGGATTCACGTCTTGCGTCGACGGCTCTGCAACCGCTTTGAGTGACGACGGGTCGGCATCGTGATGATGAGGAAGCGCCATGAGTCCTGAGATACCTGTTGGAAGAGACACGCCGGTGGTGCCGGGTCACGCCTGTCGACGAATGTTCTTGAGGTGCGCAACGCCGTCGTGATCGCTTGCGTCATCGATCACTGACTTCATTGTGTTCAGCGTCTTTGCTGAGCATCGCGTACGCTGCAGCTGGATGCGACATTAGCCCGATTACCACGCTTGAAGTCTGATCACCTTGCTTGACGATCACAGCGCACCGTTATGGCTGTCGGAGGCGGATTGATGCCACCTCTTCGCAACAAGAGTTGCATCCCGGCGGCAAAGTATCCGTCAACGAATCAGCGCGGTTATTAGCGATTTTGGCTTCAAGATGTCGGCTGTCAATGATAGCCGCCATTACGACGACATTGAGCTCTGACGCCAGCGGACCAGCGGGAAGATCGCAGCGTGCCTTCGATGTCGTTGCACCCTGGAGCTTTTCACCTCTCTAAGAACGCACTTGTATACAGTCTGCGTGCAAGAACCTGAGGACGTCGTGCTGAGGTTCGGCGTCCGCACGACCGGTGCACAACTGCGTGTCTGCACAACAACGAGCACAACAGGAACCAATGAATGTGACTGGGAATCTTCCCTGTTATTTTTCTTGTCAGCAGGTGTGACGCAGTTCTATGGAACCGTGAGTGCATTGAGATCCGAGAGGCTGCGTTACTGCAATGCAGGAGATGGCTTTGGACCCCAGCTTGCGTTCTCCGAACGGCTTCCTGTCGTCGCTTTCCGATGATGACTTCGAGCTGGTCCGCCCCTACCTGCGGACGGTCGATCTCGTGCAAGACTCCGTGCTTGCCGAGGCCGGGGAGAAGCTGCCTCGCATCTACTTCCCTCACCGCGGCGTCATCTCGCTCGTCGTCAATCTCGCGCGCGGCGAACGCGTGCAGGTCGCGATGATCGGACGGGACAGCTTCTTCGGCAGCATGTCTCTGCTCGCCGGCGGCGACCCGATCGTATTGAACAGCGCTGCCGTTCTCGTGCCGGGCTCGGCTTCCATCGTCGATATCGATCGGGTCCGGGCGGCCGCCGAGCAGAGTTCCACCTTCCGTTCGCAAATGCTGCGGCACGCACTCGCCGTTTACGTGCAAAGCCAGCAGACGGCAGGTTGCAACGCCGCCCACACGGTCGAATCCCGGCTCGCGCGCTGCCTTCTGCAGACGCATGACCTCTCTGGCGGCAACAAGCTCTATATCACGCAGGAATCCCTGGCGCAGATGATCGGCGCACGGCGAAACAGCGTGTCACTGGTCGCGAGCACGCTGCAGCAGGCCGACTTCATCCATTACAGCCGGGGCCATATCGAGATCATGGACCTGGAAGGCCTGAAGAAGACGGCTTGCGAATGCTACGGCGCCGTCCGGGGACACTACGAAAAGCTCGTCCGCCCGCGCAGCCTGCCCTGAGCAGGGCTGCAACCCCGACGAGAGATTGCATCAGCTGCCTGCGGCGAGAGGCCCGTATAACTACGGGCCACGGCATGATCCGTGTCGTTGCCCAGGGCGGAATTAACGCGCTGTTCAACGGGCGCTGATAATTGTCGACGTGCTGACGAGCGCGAGTTCCAAGAAGCGTCGAATAATCTTCGTGCTGATATATCTCGCCCGTGTTCGGCTTTTGACGAAACGCGCGGAGTAATGACATGGCCTTTGATCTGTCGATGCCGATCCTGGTGGTCGATGACTATGCCACTATGATTCGGATCATCCGCAACCTGCTGAAGCAGCTCGGATTCGAGAACGTCGACGACGCCAGCGATGGATCGGCCGCGCTCGCCAAGATGCAGGCGAAGAAATATGGTCTGGTGATCTCCGACTGGAACATGGAGCCGATGACCGGCTACGACCTGCTGCGCGAGGTCCGGGCAAGTCCGGAGCTGTCGAAGACGCCGTTCATCATGATCACGGCGGAATCGAAGACCGAGAACGTCATCGCCGCCAAGAAGGCCGGCGTGAGCAACTACATCGTGAAGCCGTTCAACGCGGCAACCCTCAAGACCAAGATGGAAGCGGTCTTCGGCCCCGCCGAATAGCTTTCTCCAGACATTCCTTGCGCGGCGGCCGGACGCGCGTCCGGCCGTTTTCTTGTCGGCAGGAGCCTGCCCGGCCTCTGCTGGACGACCGGTCAGCGTATCGGGGGCTCTCCATCCGTAGTTGTACGGAAACCAAAATTTACGAGGGGGTCAGAGCCGGCCATTAGACAGAAGGCTGCTCACCGACGACCGCGCCGGGCCGGTAACGGGACAGGGACTTCATGCGCAACGAGCTCCTCGTAATCGAAGATGCCGACGTGCATCTCTCCATCCTGCGTAAGATCGCCACCCAGGCCGGCTTCATGACGACGGGTGTCAGTTCGGTCGATGCAGCTTGCGCCATTTTGCAAGACAGGCACTTCGACTGCGTTACGCTGGACCTGTCGCTCGGGGAGCGCTCCGGCACCGAGGTCCTCGACTGCCTCTCCAAGCTGAAGTTCCGCGGGCCCGTGCTGATCATCAGTGCGTCCGAGGACGATGCGCTGGACGCGTCGGTCCGCATCGGGAATTTCCTCGAGCTGCACGTGTATCCGCCCTTCTCCAAGCCGATCAATCTGACGCTGCTGCGCCAGACTCTGAAGCAAATCGCAAACGGTGCCGACAGCCAGAGGCTGGTGAAAGCAACGGGCTGGTAGCAAACGATGAACAACAAGAAGCGTTTTCTGAAAGCGCCTGCTGCGATCGCGCTCATCCTGATCTGCGTCATTGCCGGCAGCAACCTGTTCTTCCTCACCAACCTGCGCGAGAACGCGCTTCAGCATGCCGAGGAAGATCTCAGCCGCCACAGCCTCACGCTGGCCGAGAACGCCGACCGCTCGGTGAAATCCGTCGACCTCGTTCTCACGACCGTGCGTGACTATCTGGCGCGCGGCGGTGCCATCGATGGCGATGGTTACCGCAAGATCGCCTCGGACTATCAGACACATTTGCTGCTCAAGGAGAAGATCGCCGGGCTGCCGCAGATCGATGCGGTGACGCTGATCGACGCCCGGGGCAAGCTCCTCAACTTCTCCCGTTTCTGGCCGATCCCGGACGTGAATGTCTCGGACCGCGACTATTTCAAGGCGCTCAAGGCCGATCCCGCCATGCAGACGGTCCTCAGCACGCCGGTGCAGAATCGCGGCGACGGCACCTGGAACATCTACTTCGCCCGCAGGCTGAACGATGCCAAGGGCGAGTTCATGGGCCTGATGCTCGGCGCGATGTCCGTGCCCTATCTGGAGAACTTCTTCGGCTCGACCTCGCTCGGCCTCGAGGCCGCGGTGTCGCTGATCCGCGAGGACGGCACGCTGCTCGCGCATTTCCCGCCAACCAGCGAGATCGGCAAGCCGACCTCCGGCTTCGGACAGCGTGCTCTGTCCGCCGGCGGGGTGCTGCGCGAGCCGTCGGCGCGCAGCGGCGAGATGCGTCTGCGGGCCGCGAAGATGCTTCCCAACTACCCCGCCATGATCGTGGTGTCGGTGCCGGAGCAGCATGTCCTGACGGCATGGCGCGGGATGGCGACGCTGCTGGTGATCGTCTCGATGGTGAGCGCCCTGGCCGTGGTGGCCGCCGCGGTGCTGATCTCGCGCTGGTGGCAGCGCCATGAGCACCTGATCGAGGCGGCCGAGGCTGCAAACGCGGCGAAGTCGACCTTCGTCGCGATGATGAGCCACGAGATCCGGACGCCGATGAACGCGGTGCTCGGCCTCGCCACGACCTTGCTCGAGACCAATCTCGATCCCGAGCAGCGCCGCTCGGTGGTCGCGATCCATAATGCCGGCGACAATCTGCTCGAGATTCTCAACGATATTCTCGATTTCTCCAAGCTCGAATCCGGCCAGCTCTCACTCGAGGACATCGCGTTCTCCGCCGAAGCGCTGGTTCACAATACGCTGAGCATCATCGGGCCGCGCGCGTCCGCCAAGGATCTGAAGCTGAGAAACGTCAGCGACCCGGCCGTGCCGCCGGCGCTCGTCGGCGACGCCGGCCGCATCCGCCAGATCCTGCTCAATCTCGTCTCCAATGCGGTCAAGTTCACCTCCGCCGGCGAAGTGGTGATCACCACGCGCTGCATCGAGAAGGACCAGGCGAAGGCCACCGTCGAATGGACGGTGACCGATACCGGCATCGGCATCGCCGCAGACAAGATCGGCTCGCTGTTTGCGAACTTCGTGCAGGCCGACAATTCGATCAGCCGGCGCTTCGGCGGCTCGGGGCTGGGACTTGCGATCTGCAAGCGGCTGACCGAGCAGATGGGAGGCGAGATCAACGTCACCTCGACGCTGGGCAAGGGGTCCACGTTCTCGTTCCGCCTGACCTTGCCGATCGCCGAGGCCGTCGCGGTACCCGAGCAGAACGACGACAGCATCTACGCGATGTTGCAGAGCCGGATCGCCGCGTTCGGCCGTCCGCTGCGCGTGCTTGTCGTCGACGACAATCCGACCAACCGGCTGGTCGCGACAAAGATGCTGAAGGATTTCGACATCCAGACCGACACCGCCTGCGACGGCGCCGAGGCCGTCACCGCCGCCAGCCGGTTCAACTATGATCTCATCCTGATGGATGTGCGCATGCCGGAGATGGACGGCTTCCAGGCGACGCGAACCATTCGCGCGCGCGGCGAGCGCCGCTCCAACGTGCCGATCATCGCCTTCACCGCGAACGCCTTCATGGAGGACATCCGCGCCTGCCGTGAAGCGGGGATGAACGATTTCGTGGTCAAGCCCGCGCGCAAGAAGGCGCTGGTGGAAGCTATTCTGCGTGTGCTGCCCGCGCCCGCGCCGGTCATGGAGATGGTGGCATCGGATGTCGCGCCGCTGGCGCCGACCGAGCAGGACGTCAGAGCCGTCGATATCTCCGCGGAATCGGAGGTCGCCCCCGAGCCGGCCCTGGACCGCGAGGCTTATGCGGAGCTGGTTGGCGAGATCGGCGACGCGGCTGCGCAGGAGATCCGCGAGGTGTTCTTCAGCGAAACCGACGCGCGGCTGAAGCTGTTCCGCAAACTGTCGCTCGACGGCGAGCGCGTCAAGATCGGCCGCGAGGCCCATTCGCTCAAGAGCGCGGCCGGCACCTTCGGCTATCGACGGCTGGCGACCTATGCGCTCGCGCTCGAGAGGAGCGCCCCGCGGCTGTCCTCGGCGGAATACAACGAGTTGCTCGACAATATCGACGCCGCCTATACGGCCGCCCGGGCTCAAGAGCTGCAATACTGAGGTTGCGACAGTGAAGCTGCGCCACGTCGGCGTCTTGCGTGAGCAGGCCGAGTGACGCAGCACTTCACCGCCAGCCGAGCCCATCGAAACACCAACGAGACGTTCACGAACGAGATTCGCGCGAGGCGAATTTCATAATCCCTACCAATGGGTTGACGCCGTACTTCTACGGCTCCCGATTTTCACAATCAACTAATCATGAGCTGCGAGACTTGGGGTCACATAGGAGATGTGTCCCATGTTTACATTTGAAACCGCCGACCAGAAGGAAGTCAGGCGTTTCCGAATTGCGCAGTTCAACGGCCGGACTGCGACCGTGAAATCCGGCGGAGCAACCATCACCGGCCATGTCCGCTCGGTCATGGAAAAGGAAGCAAGCGTTCCACCGCGTTGGACGATTACCATCGTCCCCACCCCTCCCAAGGCCCAGGCGCCGCTGCGGCCGGCCTCTCGGGTACGTCCTTTCGCAGAGGACTATTTCTGACACTCCGTCGGCAGGCGTCTGAACCCGTCCGCTTCTATCAATCGGATCGGACGCCTCGCACAGCGACGCGATTCTTCTCTCAGCTCAGGCCGGAGCGCGCCCACAGCGATGGGTGCGCCGGAGTTCGCTCACATCTGACTCAAAAGCGCTGCGCGGACCAGTTCGGCCGTGTTGCGCGCTCCGAGCTTACGCATCGCCTCGGCACGATGGCTCTCGAAAGTGCGCGGGCTGATACCCATCCGCAGGGCGCCTTCCTTGTTCGAATGGCCTTCACTGATCAGCTTGAGAACCTCGCGTTCCCGAGGAGTCAGCGATTTGCTGGAGCCGCCAGAGCGTACCAATGCGTGAACCGGAGCAGCCTCCTGCTCGCGGGCCGTGACCGCGGAAGAGACAGGACCCAGTCGCGCCTGTGCGCCGGCCATCCTGCCGACGAGGGCACAGACGCGTTCGGTCTGCAGCAGCGCGTTGTCGACCACCATCTGGACGTGCCGACGCTCGCCGGGGCTCCGCGCGATCTCGTCGCTGCGCTGCTTGATCTCGCGCATGTAGAGCATCAGCGCCGTCAGCGAGCCGTTGAGCTGGTGCGCCAAGCTCAACGCGTCCTGATGGTCAGAACGCTCCGCCGCCAGCGTGCCTTCGCGGCCAAGCGTGAGGCTGCGGTCGTTAACCTTCGGGTCGGCCGGCGGGCCGGCGCAATCGTCAGAATAGCTGTTGCTGAGCTGTGCCATTGCGCGATCATGGCGCAGCCGCGGCTTTAACATGGTTAATATCAGGCCCCGTAACAGTACGGGATATCGCTGCCAACTCGCGCGGCTGTCGCTATTTTCTCGCCAGGGTTGCAAATTGAGAGGATTAACGCGTGGCTTGGCAAGTCAATTCCCGCCCTCGATCCAAGCGCGAGCAAAGAACTTCGTCGTGCATTGCGACGATTGTTTACCGAAATTAATCCCGCACCAACTGTTTCGTGGTTCGATGCGGCCCGTTCTCGTCCGAGAGACGAGCAGCTGAAATCTTGAGCTGGTAGCCAGACACGACAATGGGACCCGTCGACCGGATCTGGGAATTCCTGCAGCGGTTGTCGCCGTTGACGCGGAGCTGTTTGCTCAGCGAACTCGAGCGGCTTGAGCTCAGCGGAATCGACATGCCCGGCTCGGCCGACCTGCAGGCGCGGCTTCGCGCCGAGATTCGCAATAGCGGCGCCAGCGGCAATCGTACGATCAATCCGTCACGCTACTTCTTCATGCCCGTCGAGCAGTTGCTCATCGACGGCTCGCCGGAACATGCCAATGAGGGGCGCATCGCGCGCGGCTCGCTGACGCCGATCTGGGAATGGATCTCGCGCGATCTGCTGCCGACGATGGCGCGCGACTATAACGCGCAGATGAAGGATCTGATTGCGGCCGACAAGCAGCGCGAGATCCGCCAGGTGGCGAGCGCCTTCCAGACCAAGGTGACGAAGTCGCTCGAAGGCACGTTGGCGCGCGCCGACGGCATCGAGCAGGTCCGAAGCAAGCTCAAGGCCTACACCGCGTCTCCGTCGGTGTTCGATGATGTGGTCAAGCTGATGAAGGCGCTGCGCGCCCGCGAGGAGCTCGCGAAGTTCGCCGACTCGCTGCCGGACCGCATTGCGGAGTTCGACGATCCGCAGGTCAAGAAGATGGTGCTGCTGCTCGATGGCCTGCGCAAGAAGGAGCCGGAAGCCGTGCCCTTCGCGCTGACGCTGGTCGCCAAGCGGCTGAAGGAGCCGTGGCAGGTGATGCGGCTGGCGACCAAGGCGGCACGCTCCAAGAATGTCTCCGACGTCATCACCGCGCCCTACGCCATGACTGTTCCGATGGTGCTCGACCAGCTGGAGGACAAGCGCCTCGCGCTGCGAGTCGCCCTGAAGAACAACCGTGTGGTGACGGCCAAGGAAATCCTGACCAGCATCTACGACATCGAATATGCGATCCAGGTTCGCATCGACCGGATCGAAGAGTCGGAGTGGGGCCAGCGCCTGAACGCGATCATGAGCAACACCGACAATATGGTGCAGGCCGAGATCAAGCGCTTCCCTGACGAGGTCGGCCACGTGCTCGGCTCCAACCGCCTGCGCAGTCACCGCTCGCTCGGCGACCGCCTGACCTACTTCGCGTGGAAGGGTCGGGACGCCATCAAGACGGCGCTGCGCTCGGCGACCGGCTAGTCAGCCGGCGGCAGGCGCGGTTTCGTTGCTCGCAAGAGCGTCAGCCGACTCTCGATCGCAACCATGATGGGCGCTATTGCTGATGCCACGACGACCGTCTGGCGACCATCGCGCGTCCGAGCAGCCGCCTCTCGAAAGCGAATGGCAGGGCACTCTCGCAGCAACCCGGCCGGGTGTGGTCGCCTTCGCAGCAGAGTGAATTGACTGCATATGATACCGTCGATAATGCGAATGAGGTTGTCGAGCGGCGCGGTGACGGAGGCTGACATGAAGGCGGGCAGGATGATTCTGGTGGCGCTGGCCGTGGGATGCGCCGCGCTGACGAGTTCGGGGAGCAAGGCGCAGACCGCGCCTGAGGCGACCACGGCCGCCCCGACGCCTGATAACGCCGTGCTGCTGACCGTCTTCCTCAAGCACGATCAGTCCCGGCCGCTCAGCGAGCTGAATGCGCAACTCGAACGCCAGGGCTTCTACAAGGCTTTCCCGCCGCCGGGGATCGAGGTGGTGAGCTGGTACGTGATGATGGGTGTCGGCCAGGTCGTGACGCTGCGCCTGCCGGCCTCGCGCCTGCGCGAGATCAATCGCATTTTCGAGACCACGGCTTGGGGTGTCTACCGCACGGAGTTCTATCCCACCTATGACTATAAGGCGATCGGCCTCGCCAACCACGAAAAGGCTGGCCCATAGACCAATGGACCGACAGGCGCCGATCGGCGTCTGACAGTCTCCCGATCAGTCATTTGGTTCACGCCTTGGCCATCCGTTCGCGCGCCGATTTGAATCCGGCGACAAAGCGCGCCAGCGTGTCAGATGTCTTGCCCCGCGGCAGCATCACTTCGACCAGCGAAAATTGTCCACGCCGCTGCACCGCGCGCTCCAATGCCGCGACGAGCGCGGCGCGAGTGGCGACGCGCTCGCCGGCGCCGCCGATCGCGTTGGCGACGTCGGCATAATGCCAGTCGTCGAGATCGTTGAAGCGCGATTCCGGCTGGAACACGCGCAGCATCTCCCAGCTGCAATTGTTGAACAGCACGACGATCGGATCGAGCCCGTAGCGGCGGCAATTGCCGAGCTCCCAGCCGGTCATCTGGAAGGCGCCGTCGCCGACCAGGATCAACGGCCGCAGGCCAGTCGCGGCCACGCCGATCCCGGCCGGCACACCGAATCCCATCCCGGCGTAATAGCCGGGCGCCGCCAGCGCGGTGTTGTCGATCTCCATCGCCGTGAACAGGCAGTCGCCGATATCGGAGGTCATCGGCATCCGGCCGTGGCGGTCGAACATGTCGTTGATCGCGGTCGCGATATCCGAAGGCGCGATCGGCTGATCATCGGAGCTCAGTCGGCGCGGATAGGAAGAGCGCTGCCGCGGCGTTCCGGGCTGAGCGGCCCGCGGCGCGGCACGCTGCGCAAGCGCATCGATCAGGTCGCGGAGCGGCATGTCGCGATAGGCATGGTGTCCGATCTGCACCTCGCGGCTGGATGCCAGGATCATGCGGCGCGGATCCGGCGCGCGGTTCGATAGCGCGAAATTGGTGTCGGACAGGATGACGCCCAGCATCAGCACGAGGTCCGCCTCCTCGACCAGTTGCGTGATCGCGGGATTGCCGGCAGCGCCGAGGTAGGTTCCGGCGACGACATCGTCCGCGTTGTCTAGCAGACCACGCCCCATGAAGGTCGTGACCAGCGGCAGGCCAAGCTTGCGGGCAAGTGCGGCGATCTGGTCCTCGACGCCGTAGCGACGGATCTCAACATCCACGACGATCACGGGACGCTGCGCTTGTGCAATGCGCGCGAGGATCTCGTCGACGCATTCGTCGAGCGCCTCCCGGTTCGCCGTTCGCGGCGGCAGCGGCACCACCGCCTCGACCTCGGCATCGACCATGTCGCGCGGGAATTCCAGATAGACCGGCAGCGACATCTCCCTGGCGCTGCGCAGCACGCGGGCGATCTGGGCAGGTGCCGTCGCGGGATCCGACAGCACGGCCTGGTCGCAGGTGATCTCCTTGAAGACCGCAAGCTGGGTGTCGACGGTGCGGGCCTGATGATGCAGCAGGAAGCCGGAAAGGCGCTCGCGCGCGCCGGGCGCACCGGCGATCACGACAACCGGCGAGCGCTCGGCATAGGCGCCGGCGACCGCGTTGACGACATTGAAGGCACCCGCGCCATAGGTCACGACGGCGACACCGAGCCCGCCATGATAGCGCGCGGCCGCATCCGCCGCGAAGCCGACCGCCGGCTCATGGCTGAGCGTGACGCTCGGCAGGATGTTGCTCTCCTCGATGACCCTGAACAGCGGCAGAACGAAATCGCCGGGGATGCCGAAGATCTCGCGCGCGCCATGATCCTTCAGGGCGACGAGCAGCGCATGAGCAAGAGCGGGCATCAGGAGCCTCCGATACAGCGTGGCTTTCCATCCGGTGCTACACGAGGACGCCGCCACTGCCAATCACGAAGCCGCGTGATCCGAAGCCTTGCCGGCATGCCGCTACACGACCAAGTCCCGTTACGATTAGTTGTGAGAGACCCGGACGACCTGCGCCGACACCGACGCCGGCTCGGCCGCTCGCGGGATCACAGCAGCCACGGCGAACAGAATGACGGCCGCCATCATGATGCCGAGCTTCATGAACACCGTCCTGCGATCCGTGATCGGCAGAAACAGAAAGAACAGCACCACCGCGGCAAGCACCAGACCGAGACACAACAACATGGATCACCTCCTCCGTTGCGGGGGAGAATGATGGATCGCTGGCCGCGGGACTGTGCTCGCCGTCACTCACGACGAATGAGAGATCCTTGAGCAAAACGCGTATTGTCAGGGTTGCCTCTGTCGATCGGCCTTTGGCCTCCAGACCACACTCAGATGCCATCAGCGCAGATCGGCCAGCAGCACGCGTCGAGCTAGGGCTTTTCACATTCCGAATAGAAAGTGCCATTCGCAGCTGACAGACGCTGCATGCATTGCCGCCGGTCCGTGACCGTTCCCTCAACCGTGAAATCGAAGGCTTGGGTCTTGAGTACAAGCGCGTAGCGGCCAGGAGGCAAGGGAGCATCGGGTTCTCGAGGCTGCACCTCGATCATCTGCGGATCCTCCTTCAGGGGCGCCGCTCGAAACGGAATCGACACATTGCGCATCACCCAGGTCTTCTCCTCCGACGAAGCCGCAGCCAGAAGCGGCTTGCCGGACGCGTCGAAAGTCGTCACCTGATTGACGCGCGCAATGATCCGGACCTCGATCGGGTCAGAAGCCGCCGCACCGCTCTCCCGCCGAAAAACGATAAACTTAACATGCCCATCTGGAAGCACCGTGGTGCTCGGCTTCGTGATCGCGGCAGAGATCGCGACACGAGGATCCGGCGCGCGGCCTTGAAGAATTTCGAGTTCGAAGAGCTTATCCGCGACCTCGGCGTAGACGCCGTAAGCGGTCGGCAGCGGTCGTTTTGGCTCCATCTGGGGCTCGGGAGTGGCTGGGACGGCGAGGGTGGCCGCCGGCGGCTTGACCGCTTCGACGGGAGCTGCCTGCCGCCCGGACAGCAGTCCGGCAACGTTCGTCCGCAGCGACGAGAACGCGTCTCGCCTCTGCAGCGCTATGAGCGTGACAGCCGCGCCAAGGATGCCCAGCATGACCAGGAAGCGCAGCGGCACCGATGAGGACCACGCACGCCGTCGACGCGGCGGCGCGGTCGCTCCGTTCGGGTCTGGCCATATCGTGTGCGCAATGGGATCGCCGCGAAGCGGTCCCGAGCGTTCCGGTCCGCCCAGCACTCCGTCATGTACGATTTGAACAGCCCGCACGTTCGACGGCGGCGGAAGCTTTGCTGGGCCATTGTTTTGGGTATGGGCCTCGACACCTTCGATGGCGACCTCGAGCGCCTTCATCAGCCGCTGCTTTTCCGACGGATCCTCGGTCGCAAGCTCCTGGAGCTTGTGGCGCGCAAGCTCGTACACTGCGCTGCGCAGCTGTTCGGGATCGGCACTGACCGCATCGATGGTTCGCGCCAGGACCAGCGCGAATTCCACCTCCGGATGCGCGGATGTGAGATCCTTGACCGACCGCTCCAAGGGCCCTGACGACATCAAACAATTGACTTCGCTGAAACGAGATTTGCGTGATCCGACGGTCGGATTTTATGCAGATTTTGGCAATCAACACAACGATGCGCTGCTGCCGATGCGAGGCGGGCGCGGGTCCCCGCTGCAGCTTGTGTCAGCGCGTCCGGCGCGTTCAACATTCGAGCATGGAGCGGCGGATCGTCAACGTGACGTCGTATTCGGAACGTTGGTGGTCTGGCCGGTCAGAGGCGCCGCTCCTCGCCCGCGGCCCGCATAAGGATAAAGCGACGTAGCCGCTGGCACCGGCTGGGTTGCGGGGGGCTTTGCGGTGGGGACGCCACCACCGGGACCATCGATCGTATAGCGCGCTCCGGACTGTCCGTTTGAGGTCCGCCCGTTTTGCGCCAGAGCTGGCTGAAAAGTCAGTGCCACAATCGCCGCTACGACCGCCAGCCTTGCAGACGTCATGAGAACCTCCGTGACCAGACGAGGCCTAGAAATGCCAGTTCGCCCCGGAGGTTCCAACGTTTGATTGAGAAAATGCGAGGTCGTCCAGCAGAAGACGAAGCAAATTGCGCCGTCAGGCACCGATCTGAGCAACAGCCGCCCAGTGGTTCGGATTGGCCGGCGTCTGCGATCGAACCCAGCGGTAATTTGACTTCGACCAGCTGCGGATTTGGGCGTTCAGATTGTCGAGTACCAGGTCGCCCTCCTTCACGCGGACGACCAGGACCAGGTGGTGTTCACCCCAAGAGGTCACGACTTCGCTCAGCAGCAGGTTGCGCATCGGCCAGCCGCGCACCAGCAGTTCGTGGCGCTTGGTCACGGCGTAGTCATTGCAATCGCCACGCGCCGGACCGATGAGCCATTCCTCGCCGGCAAGCCCGCGCTCATTCCGCTGCGGAACGATCTGGCGATTGACCTGCGCGTTCACCTCGACCAGCTGCGCCAAACGGTCCTTGGTCAGGCGCGTGGCTCCCCCGCGGAAGATCATTCGCGGCCGGTTGGCGCACTCATCCGAATAGCGCATGCAGAACATCGTGTAGGCCATCGGCGCGAGCGTCGGCTCGCTGAAACGAATCTTCTCCACGATCCCACGCAACGCCAGCGGTGATCCGATCAGGCCAGCGTGAGCCGGGCTCTGATTGAGGCCAAAGGCAACGATCGCAACCAAGGCCGCCAGCGCTTTACTGAACTTGTACATCCATCAACTCCCCGTCGTACCCTGGCAGACGTACGGGAAATGTTTTGAGCTTTGACGGAAAGCAGAAGGCGTATTTGTCTCAATTCGCCCGCCGGCGACGAGCGGCTCGTTAACCATTTAGGCGCGGCAGACACGGCAGCGCGACGCGTTCGCCTTCGCCGGCAGCGAAAATAGGCAGGAACGGCCGAATTGTGCGCTTGGCGCTGATTGGACGACGAATTTTCAGGCGCGGAGCCGGCATGACGCGGTGAAACCGCAGCCGATTTCTTTCGGCTTTGGTCAATCAAGCGTAAACCGACAGACGGACTGCGATCCCGGTCAGCGGCCGCGCTTGGACTTGAGGGCTATTCCGCATTTGCGCATGACGATGTCGGCAAGCACCCTGATTTCATGGTCCGCGGGCGATCCGGCAGCCACGTCGGGCATCGCCTGGCCAAGCGAGAAGGCACGAATGAAGGCAGAACGGCTGCCGACCATGGGGGCAATCTCTTCACCAAACTCCTGCAGCTCGGCGACGAGCTGCTGGCCTTCCAAGGTTCTCCGGTCGACTCGATTTGGGACGAGCAGAACTCGCAGCGTGGCGCGCCGGCTGACACGTACACGCCGCACGATTCCGAGTGTTCTTGCCGTCGCCTCGATGTCCAGGCCGGACGGGGTACACGGCACCAGTACCATGTGCGACAGCGCGAGCACCGCCCCGAGGACGCGGTCGTTCGGAGCAGCGTCGATCACGAGGATCGGATGGTCGATCTGTCTGACCAGCTTGACCCACTCCCCCACGGGGCGTGTTTCCGGATCGAGTTGATACACCGGAAAAGACAAATGCCCGAGCTCTGCCCAGTGACACGCCGAGGCTTGCGAGTCCGCATCGATCAGTCCGACGGATCGCGTTCGTCGATCGATCTCGGCCGCCAGCAGGACAGCCAAGGTCGTTTTGCCGACCCCGCCCTTGCGCTGGGCGACAGCGATCACAACAGGCGTCGAGCTCAAGCGGGATGCTCTCAGTGAACGAGCTTCAGCATTTCAGGCAGGCACACCCGCAGAGCATCATAGTTCTCTTCGACGAAGAGCCGAGCCTTGGCGCGCATGTTCTGGAACGATCTGGGACGTGACAGGACCGAGATGACCTTCTCGGACAACGCATCAATATCAAAGAACGGGACCAGGATGCCAGTCTCAGGCGAGATCACATCGCGAAGCGGCGGCGTATCTGATGCGACAACGACACAGCCCGCGCTCATCGCCTCGAGGCATGACCAGGACAGCACGAAGGGATACGTCAGGTAAACATGCACCGACGAAACCTGCAGAACCTGCAGGTACTGATCACGTGGGATCTGACCGAGGAAATGGACGCGGCGCAGATCGATCTCCGGGCGAACCTCGTCGAGGAACTTCGACTTCCATGTCGTGCCTTTTGGCGGCTGCGCACCATATGAAGTTCCGCTGCCGCCCACGATCAGAACCTGCGCATTCGGTCGCGCCTGCAGGATTCGGGGGAGCGAGCGCATGAAGATGTGGAATCCCCGCAGCGGCTCGAGATTGCGCGACACGTAGGTAATGACCTCATCATTCGGCGATAGCCAGAGACCGTTCGGCAGCAGCAGTGTGGCGTCAGGATCCGGCTTCGCCTCGTCCACGTCGACACCTTCGTGAACCACTTGGATCTTGCTCTGGAACTCACTCGGAAAGGTCGATTTCTGCCACGGCGTTGGCGATACGCCCGCATCGCATTCGGCCAACGCCAGGAGCGAACTGGCGTTCTTCAGGTGGAGGGCGACATGACCGTCCAATCCTGTCGAGGGAAACTCCGGATCGAAACCAACGTCGCGGCCTTCGGCCGCGTAGAAGAATTCGCAATACAGCACGATGCGCGCCTTCGGGAACATCGTTCGCAGCGGCAGTGTCTCGCCCCATCCGGGATGGGCAAAGATCAGGTCCGGCACGAATCCCTGACCGGCGAGAGAGGAAAGAATATAGAGGACCTCCTCGGCGCGACGACATTCGAGATCGAAACGCCGCGCGAACGGATGCACCAGCGTCGGATCCGATATCGGGCTCGAATATTTCAGCAGTCGCACGCCAGGCGTCGCCTTGGCGGTGGTCGAACCGACGGCCACCACGGTGTGGTCCTGGTTTTCCGAAAGCGCCCGAGCGAGATGCCGGTATTGGGCCGGAAAATTGTTATGGACAAAAAGAATGTTCATCGGGAAATGGGAAACTCCGGCGCCGCTGAAGTTCAGATAGCGCAAGAATTTCCCGGAGAGCCTTTCGCGCCAAGCGGCGTTGATATATGTTCACGGATTAACGTTAAGTCTCTTCTGTAGCACATTTTTTTGGTACACATTGTACAGATAGACCTTTCCAGTCGAACGGCGCAGGATTGCGGGGCGGCGAATGAGCGACACAACTCAGCAGAAATCCATCGACCTGGCCCGAGGACTCTTCCTCGTCCGCTACAATGGAGCTGAGGACAAGGCCTCTCCCCCCCTCGTGCGCGTGGCGCCGGATCGATCATCCACCGAAAGTTGCACGGTCATCACGGCTCCGGATTCCGTGGATGGAACGCTCTACGCCCCTGACAGTGCATTGGTGGTTTCGGTGCTGCGGCCTTCCCGGTTGACGGTCGAAGTCATTGCGCAGCAGCCGGGAGGTTCGACCGCGGCCAACGTCAAAATCGAGCCTTTGACGCAGGGGCAGAAGTGGGAGAGATCCCCGGCTGCCCGCGCCGCCGGCTCAACGAGCGCCCTTCCCGAACTGCAAATCATGGCCCATGTCGCCGGCGTCGGAGACGTGACCGAGGTTTCCAATGCCTGGGTCGCAGGGCCAACAGCCCCCGCCAGGATCGAGGGCATCTGCCTGTTGTGGCCGAATAAGCCGCATGATCTCGATATTCAATATGCCGTCCGCTTTGCTCGACCGCAGCGGGGGGACAACCAGTTGGTCCCGCTAGGGACCTTCGCCGGCACGCGGGGCCGGGCGCTTCCGCTCACGGGGATCTCGCTGGAGACTTCGGGCCCAGGTGCCAACCGCTACAACTTCGCGGTCGAGGCGATTTTTCTGGGCGCTCCAGCGATGCGCGTGACCGGTAAACGCATCAATCTTTCCGGACCGTCCGGCCGCGAACCTCTCGTCGGGCTGAAGATCAGCATCGAGGAAGCTCCGTCCAACATTCTCCCGAGCCCTCCGGCGCGAGGCGCCATGGATGCAGGAACCCCACGGTCAGGCGGACGTGTGAGGGTGTTCCGCAGCCGACAGAGCGCGGCCAAACCCGGCGCTTAAGTCTTGGGCAGGTTCTTGGGCAACGAGTCCGAGACCACCGGATCCGCGGCGGAGCATACGGGTCCCTGGTTCAGCTCAAGGATCCATCATCATCTGGATCTCGAACGCGCCACGGTCGCCGCATTGGAGCGCCGCGAGTACCGGCGCGCGTTTGCATTCGCAGACAGGCGTTGCCGGATTTCTCCGCCCGCGACGGCGCGCGCGCATCTGCTACGAGCCGAAGCCCTCCATCACCTGGGCCTCGACGACGCGGCCGCGGATGCGGCCATCAAGGCCTGGGAGCTCGAGCCAGAAAACATTGCGGCCGCACGACGAACGATGGCCTGGGCGGCTGGCCGCGAGCAGCTTGAGGCCGCCCGGATCGTCGCGAGACTGGATCATGATCCGGACACAGTGCGGCTGGCCCTGCGCCACCTTCGCGCCGCCGGACAACGTGCATTCGCGCGCATGGAGTTGCTCGATCGGGAGATTGTGGGATGGGCCACATGGCCGGTGACGAGCACGCTGCACGTCACGCTGACATCGGTCGAGCAAACCCGTACGTTCTCTCTGGCCGGCACACCCCAGCATCGGCTTGCAACAGCAGAGCACCAAGTTGCGGATTTTCGATTTGAGCGATCCCGCGAAGAGGATCTGCGGCATGTCGCGATCACGGTCGACAGACAGCTGATCCAAGAGCTTCACCTTGGCGAGAGCCCTCCCAAAGCGCTGCGCCTCGAAGGCCGGCAAAAGCCAGACCGTGCCGCCGACGAGCCTGACCAGCTCACCGTCATTGTTCCGGTTTATCGCGACCTGCATGCGACGGCGGCCTGTCTGGGCAGCGTGATCGCCGCGATCAATGCGACACCCGATTGTCGCCTGCTGATCGTGGACGATGCATCGCCCGAGCCAGCGATCAAACATCTGCTGCAGCAACTACAGACCGGGCCCAACGTGATCGTGCTGACAAACGAGCGCAATCTTGGTTTCGTGGGCGCCGTCAACCGGGCTCTTGATGCAAGCCCAAGCGGAGACATCGTGTTGCTCAATGCGGATACGCTGGTTCCCCAGCAGGCGTTCAACAGGCTGCGCGCCGTCGTCCGCTCCGCTCCTGGCATCGGAACGGCAACACCGCTCTCGAACAATGGCGAGTTCACCAGCTTCCCGCGCCCTAACACTCCCAATGCCCTTCCATCGCTCGAAGAAGTCGAGGATCTCGACCAGCGTGCGGCTGCAGCAAATACCGGGGTCCTCGTCGACATCCCCAATGGCATTGGCTTCTGCCTCTACCTCACGCGCGCATGCCTGGACGTTGTGGGGCGGCTCTCGGACGATTTTCAACGCGGCTATCTCGAGGATGTCGATCTTTGCTTGCGCGCCAAAGAGGCGGGCTTCAGAAACGTTTGCGTGCCCTCGGTTTTCGTCGGCCACGAGGGATCGCGATCGTTTCTCGACGAGAAGCGCGCGCTCGTCATGCGCAATCTGCGCATCCTCGAGCAACGCTATCCACGCTATTCGATCGAATGCGCCGCATTTTTGCAAGCGGATCCCCTGCGCAAGTGTCGCGCCGCATTGGAGCGGGAGGTCATCGCCGGTCAAAGTGGCGGCCGTTGGCATGTCGTGCTCTCTGGCTCCGGACCTGTGTTCGCCACCGCGACTGAAAGATCGAGATTGTCGGGCGACCGAGCGGTCGGAAGTCTGACCGTTCGGATTGATGGCGATGGGCATCAAATCTGGGCTTCTCCAATAGACATCCAAGGAGGCATCCCACAATCGCTTCGCTTCGCGCTGGCGACAGATGTCGACATTGCGGCCTTCGAGCAGTTTCTCGATGAGCATTCGACTGGAGAGATCGAAATCGTCGGAACGAGACGCATTCCGCCTCGGCTGCTCTCCTTCATCACACACCAGATCCCCTACCGCATAGTCGTTGCGGATACGTCGCTCGGCGACGGCACGTCCCAGCGCTCAGGCTTGCGGTCAAGCTGGATCGGCTTGGTGGCAGGCGCGCGACACGTTCTGACGCTCGACTCGCGTGGAGCGCGATTTGCGGGCGAGGCCCTGCGGATCGATACAAAACCCCACATGCGGACGCTCGAGGGCACGCGACGAGACCGATCACGGTCGACGCAAGGTGTGACCCTCTGCGTCCCTGCCTTGCGGACGACAGCCCAGGAGATCCGTTTCATGCGCGCGCTGGCGGATCAGCTCCGCTTCAATCTCCCCGGCGCGAGGCTGATAGTTCTCGGCAGAACGCTGGATGATCTCAGTCTCATGAATGAAGATAACGTCGTCGTGACGGGCGGCGAGATATTGCCCGATGAGCTCGACGGTCTTATCGACGCATACGGTATCACTCGCGTCTTGCTGGACACCGGAGACCCGATGTTCGGACATCCACTGATCGCTGCATTGGAAGCCACCGGACTGCCGATTGCGGCAACCGACTGGCTAGCGGCGGACGCCAGCGAACACAACCTTGTCATCGCGCCCGGCCTGCCGGCTTCGAAGGCCGTTGCACAAATCATCCGCTGGCTGCAGCCGGCATCTGCCGAGCTCAAAATCCCGGCGGAGCCGCTTCAGGATGAGGCCGCCTGTTGACGCGCGACGCCCAGGAACGCGGTGGCCAGGCGAGCGCCGAGAACGGTGGATGATCGAGCCCGAGAAGCGGATGATAATAGGGATCGTCCATCAAGGCATCCCCCCACTTGATACGCAAGTTCAGGAGCTCTCGCTCGAAGCGGGCCTTGCGATCCGGAGACGTGTCGCGGCCGCGGCTGACTGACTCGAGATGGGTCAATCGTGCATCGGGTGTTATCACGATACGTTTGCCGAGCTGCCGCAGCTTAAGGCAGAGATCGACGTCGTTGAAATTCACGGGGAAACGAACCTCGTCCATGCCCTGCACGGCGTCGTAGTCGCGCTTGCGGATCAAGAGGCAGGCAGCCGTAACGGCCGAACATTCGTGGGCCACTTGTAGCAGACCACCGTAGCCAAGATCGCCGTCCATCCGATCATTGAACGCGTGGGTCGCCGCGAAGTTCGTACCGAGCACGACGCCGCCATGCTGAACAACCCCGTTAGGCCACAGCAGCTTCGCGCCGACTGCACCCACATTGGGCTCGCTGAGCCGAGATAGCATTTCGCTGAGCCAATCGTCGTCCAAAGCCTCGATATCGTTGTTCAGAAGACAGACGTTCTCCGTATCCACCTGGCGGATGGCAATATTGTTGATACGGGCGAAGTTGAAATGCCCCGGTACCGGGAGAACACCAACACCGAGCGCCGCGATCCGAGCCAAATATTCCATGGTTTCGGGCTCGGTTGACTCATTGTCGACGACCAGAACCTTCGCCTGCAGTTTGCGGACGGCGGGCTCGATCGTGTCAAGGCAACGCTGCAGAAGCTTGCCGCGATTGCGGGTCGGGATCACAATCGTGGTGCTGTCGTTCGCGGCCACCTCGCGCTGGATCCTGACTGACGGCACCGAGCCGTTTTCACGCGGAGACACCGCAGCCCGGATTCCGCTCCTGGCCAGGAAGCTCCGGCTGGCCTCCGCCAACTCCTTGACTGCGGACGCCGTATCGATGACCGGCAATATCGCAAGAGCGCCGGGCAGATGACGGACACGGCGGGTTGCAAGCTCATTGCCGACGCAGGCGTGAAACAGCTCGTAAAGCGACATGGCCGAACGAAGCGTCTCCAGAGCACACGCTCGTCGGACGGCAAAGAAATACGCGCCGTAGGCCTGCTCGAGGGCGCGCTCCCGATCGAATGCCGGCAACATCAAAGGCCAGAGTTTGCCGTCGGACTGGATCTCGATATCGCTGTAGACACCGTCACAGCGTCGGTCGACCTCGAATACCTCGCCAAGACGCCGCAGGGCGTCCGGCGTGACGAAAGTGCCGCTGAGGCAGAACACGACGAATTCGCAGCCGGCCGCATCCCCACCGATGAACTCCCAGGCCGGCTTGGCATCAAACCGGGCGAAGCTGCGAGCTGTCGGCAGGCTTATCGCACTCCAGGTACAGTTCCGTTGTGCTTCGAGGCTCTCGACGGTCTCGTCGACTCCCGACTCGCCAATCAGGATGACGGCAGCTTCGAAGGACCCGCTGACCGGACCAGGCGGCGGGAAACGTTCTTTCCAACTCTCATAGAGATGAAACGGAAGCGATGCGGGCACCAGCTGGTCGAACAGGCGGCCGCGAAGACGCTCACTCTCCCATCGCCCAAGGACTTGCAGGGTCTGCTCCAGGCCGCGCTCGAAAGCAACAAACGGCAAGGCCTGTGCAAGGAGGCTGCGGCCATCGGAAAGGCGGGCTGACAGCTGTCGGACGCGTCCGTCGGCGTAGTGCTCCGGTAGATGAAAATCTAATCTTTTTGCGGCTTCGAAACCGTCCCCTTGGGCGACATGCGTCCAGCCGGACGGCTTGACGAGCATCACCAGCTGCTCGGCAACCACGATCTCAACGTCGTCTTCCAGCTCCGGATCAAGCCAGCCGACAAAGCGAAGACCACCCACCCATTCGAGTTCGCCCAGAACGTATTCCGCTTCGTCCGTCAGCAGGCTGTCGCAATAGATCGGCGCGCCAACGGCAACACCCAGATTGGCGAGGCGCGCTTCGACGCAGGTCGCATTCGCCAAGGCCTCGTCGGCGACGCTGAAAGTGAAGCCGAAGCGGCCGTCTCCGAGTCCGTCCTCGCGCAGCCGGGCGACCATGCCATCAGCAACGCCAACGGCGACCACGTAACCGTCGACGACGAGTTCGATGACGAATTTGCGGGTTGGATCGGAGGGGTCGCAGGCGAAGCCGGAGAACGTGCGTCCGCGGCGGAACAAGGCCGTCTGCAGCTGATCTCCAACCTCGTAGGCGCTGCGCAATGGCTCGGCTTCCATTCCCGACATGTCGTCCCCATGCCACCCGCTCGCGTCGACGGGTGGCAGCCGTGGTCTTTGCCGATCCCCTGGGAAAAGACAACAGGCTTGGGCGAACGGCCCGTCAGCGCGCGGGCGACTGTGGCGAACAGGTCCTAGCGCTGCTCGGCCGCGACGAGCTCGTCGAGCTCGCGGGACAGGGCCTGCTGCCAGGACGGCGGCACGAGGCCGTAGGCGCCACGGAGGCGCGACAGATCGAGCTGAGAATTGGCCGGCCGCCGCGCCTTGGTCGGAAAATCCGCCGTGGTGATCGCCTCGACCGCCCGAGCCTTCACCGGCACGTTACGCTGTCGCAGACCGTCGACGATGGCGCTGGCGAAGCCGTGCCAGCTGGTGGCGCCGGAATTGGTCAGATGCACGAGGCCCTCGGCCCGTGCGAATGCGCCCGGCAGGTCGCCGGCACCTTGCGCGAGGATCGCGGCGATCACCTCCGCGATGGTCCGCGCCGAGGTCGGCGTCCCCTTCTGGTCGGCGACGACACGCAGGGCCTCGCGCTCCCGCGCCAGGCGGACGATCGTGCGCATGAAATTCGCGCCTGCGGACGCGAACACCCAGGCCGTGCGCACGATCAGATGCGGGCCGCCGGCGCTGCGCACCGCGTCCTCGCCGGCGAGCTTGCTGCGGCCATAGGCCGAGAGCGGACCGACGGCGTCGCTCTCGCGCCAGGGGTGCTCGCCCGCGCCGTCGAACACGTAGTCGGTCGAGACATGCAGCAGCGGCACGCGCCGCGGCGCCGCCCATTGCGCGATCACGCCCGGCGCCTGGCCGTTGACGGTCATCGCGAGCTCGGCCTCGTCCTCGGCGCGATCGACGGCGGTATAGGCCGCCGGATTGAGAATGAGGTCGGGCGCGAGCCGGTCCAGCGCGCCCGCGAGGCTGGCGGGCTGCGTCAGATCGAACGCCGCGCGCGGCGGGCAGATCAGCTCATCGGTTCCACCGGCCGGCAGCAGCCTGCGCAGCGCGCCGCCGACCTGTCCGCTGGTGCCCGTGATCAGAATGCGCATCAGATCTGCCCGTACACGGGAAGATTCCGGGCCTCCGCCAGCAGCGGCGCCTCGGCGTCCTTGGGCGACAGCTTCGGCTCTGGCACGCCCCAGTCGATGCCGATCGCCGGATCGTTCCAGCGCACCGACATCTCGTCCTTGGGACTGTAATAGTCGTCGCATTTGTAGAAGAAATCCGCGCTCTCCGAGAGCACGACGAAGCCGTGGGCGAAGCCGCGGGGAACCCAGAGCTGGCGGCGGTTCTCCTCCGACAGTTCCACGGCGACATGCTTGCCGAAATTCGGGCTGCCGACGCGCACATCGACCGCCACGTCCAGCACCCGGCCGCGCATCGCGCTGACCAGCTTGCCTTGCGTGTTCGGGTTCTGCAGATGCAGCCCGCGCAGCACGCCATAGGACGAGCGGGACATGTTGTCCTGCACGAACGGCCCGTTGATACCGAGCTCGCGGTAGCGGGCGGCCTGGAACGTCTCCAGGAAGAAACCTCGGTGGTCACCGAACAGCTTCGGCTCGAGAATGATAACTTCAGGCAAGTCGGTTTTGATGACGTTCATCGAATGGTCTGCTAAATGGATTGCGCTTCTACAATTTACTGTATCCCTTTATCCAACTTGTGCAACGCACGCTATCTGTTAACATAACAATTATTCGCTGAGTGAGGTCCCATGAAGGGCATTATCCTCGCCGGAGGCACGGGCTCGCGCCTGTATCCGGTGACGACGGTTGTTTCCAAGCAATTGCTGCCGGTGTTCGACAAGCCGATGATCTATTATCCGCTGTCGACGCTGATGCTGGCCGGTATTCGCGACATTCTCATCATTTCGACGCCGCAGGACAAGCCGCTGTTCCAGCGGCTGCTCGGCGACGGCAGTGAGATCGGGCTGCGATTTCAATATGCGACCCAGGAGACACCGCGCGGACTCGCGGACGCGTTCATCGTCGGCCGCGAGTTCATCGGCAATGATTCCGTCGCGCTGATCCTCGGCGACAACATCTTCTACGGCCACGGCCTGCCGAGCATGCTGTCGAGCGCCTCGTTCCGCAAGAAAGGCGCGACCGTGTTCGGCTATGTCGTCAACGAGCCGCAGGCCTATGGCGTGGTCGAGCTCGACGGCACGGGACGTGCGCTCTCGATCGAGGAGAAGCCGAAGCAGCCGAAGTCCAACGTCGCGGTCACCGGCCTCTATTTCTACGACAACGACGTCGTCAGCATCGCCGCGGACGTCAAGCCGTCGGCGCGTGGCGAGATCGAGATCACCGACGTCAACAACGCCTATCTGAAGCGCGGTGACCTCTATGTCGAGGTGCTCGGCCGCGGCTTCGCCTGGCTCGACACCGGCACGCATGCCTCCCTCGTCGAGGCCAGCCATTTCGTGCAGATCCTCGAGCAGCGCCAGGGCCTGCGCATCGCCTGCCCCGAGGAGATCGCGCTGCGCCAGGGCTACATCTCGCTGGAGCAGTTCGACAAGGTCGCAGCCCGAACCGCCAAGAGCAGCTACGGCGAATATCTGCAGTCCGTCTCCCGCTCCTTCCACCGCTGACGCCTGGAGGCATCGATGCGTTTCAAGGGCTCGACCATCTTCGTCACCGGCGGCGCCGGCTTCATCGGCTCGGCCGTGGTGCGGCACCTCTTGCGCGACACCCATGCCCGCGTGGTCAACATCGACAAGCTGACCTACGCCGCCAATCTCGATTCGCTGCCCGGCGCGGCCGGCAATCCGCATTACGCCTTCGAGCAGGCCGATATCTGCGACGCGGCCGCCTTGCGCAAGCTGTTCGACAAGTACCAGCCCGACGCGGTGATGAACCTCGCCGCCGAGAGCCATGTCGACCGCTCGATCGACGGCCCCGGCGAGTTCATCCAGACCAACATCGTCGGCACCTTCACGCTGCTGCAGGAGGCGCTGCGCCACTTCCGCAGCCTGTCTCCGGAGAAGCGCGCCGGCTTCCGCTTCCTGCACATCTCGACCGACGAGGTGTTCGGCACGCTCGGCGACACCGGCCTGTTCACCGAGACCACGGCCTACGCGCCCAACTCGCCCTATTCGGCGAGCAAGGCCTCGTCCGACCATCTGGTGCGGGCCTGGCGCGAGACCTACGAGCTGCCGACCATGATCACCAACTGCTCGAACAATTACGGGCCGTATCACTTCCCCGAGAAGCTGATCCCGCACATGATCATCAAGGGCCTCGGCTTCGAGACGCTGCCGGTCTATGGCGACGGCCAGAACATCCGCGACTGGCTGTTCGTCGAGGACCACGCGAGGGCGTTGACCCTGGTGCTGGAGCGCGGCCAGGTCGGCGAGACCTACAATGTCGGCGGCCGCAACGAGCGCACCAATCTGCACGTGGTCGAGACCATCTGCGACCTGCTCGACGCGGTCGCGCCGGGGCCGCAAGGCGGCCGCCGCCAGCTGATCAGCTTCGTCACCGACCGCCCCGGCCACGACCGCCGCTACGCCATCGACGCCTCCAAGCTGGAGCGCGAGCTCGGCTGGCGCGCCGAGGAGACTTTCGAGACCGGCATCGCCAAGACCGTCCGCTGGTATGTCCAGGAGAAACCGTGGTGGCAGGCGATCCTGCAGCGCGGCTATCAGACCGAGCGGCTCGGCCGCAAGGCAGCGCATTGACCCTCCGATGGTCAGCGCCGGCCTCGACCTCCGGGACGAGCCGCCGCGGCCTCGCGGCGCGATGAGCGCCCGAGCTGTGCTGAAATCCGGACCCTCGCAAACGAGGGCGCAGGGAAGACCGGGTGCCCAACGCACCCATGGCCCCCGTGCGAGAAAAATGCACGGGGAAGGAACCACAGGCAACGCCGGATTCACACCGGCCTTCCCTGCACGATGGTTTATGGCGTACTTCGTGCTCTCCCCGGGGACCGGCTTGTTTGCCCCCGTCACGCCAGTGCGTCATCGCACTGCGCTTGGCATCAGCGTCGGGATGCCAGGACCACACGACTTGACCATCCGTACCAGCGACCGCTCGTCAGCCGGCCATGGCACGTCCACCGCATCCCAAGCCCAACGTCCGTGACGACGCGCACGCCCCTCCGAGGAGCCCGGGACACCGACAAAGGTGCTTCTGATTTGCCCGACGGCGCAAGCGCTGGAGGGTGCGACATGGTAACGCGACGGGCAGTGAATTTGACTGGGGGTCAATAGCCTAGGAAACTAATCCCTCCAACACAACAGTCACCCGATCTCTTTGTAACGAGCGAAAATTGAAATCATCAGCACTTGGAGCAATGATCCGCTCAGTTGCGATCCAGATAACATGATCCGGTTTAAACGACCTAAGTAGATCCAAATCAATAGCATTAGACCATACAAACACAATATACTCGAACAGCGTGTGCATCGCAGAAATCGACGTGTAAGCACCGGAAGTGCCAAACAGATATAGCTTACTTCCCCTATTTGCCGCCATAGTATTACGGGAAATTGACACGTTTCCCGTGATCCGCCCCTCACCACTCAGCGCGCCCGCAACCGTCTCGTGGAAGCTGCGGATGCCCTCGGTAATCGGAGCTCTTGTAGTCATCTTCTCAATAACAGGCGGCCGCATTTTGGAGCCGAGATTTCCACTCATCTCCTCATTGATTACCGTCCACCGATCCAAGTCTATTCTCACTCCAACAAACTTCGCAAGAAATTCGATCAGCACTCGGCGCCCCTCCCAAGAGAGGTGCGTATCTGTTTTGTAGTAGACAAGAAGCTCTTGCTTGGCAGCCAACAGCTCCTCAATTAGATATTTGTAGTTGCGAACCCCGGAAGTCGACAAGAAATTGGTCAGCCGGACCAACCCCCGATCAGCGGCCACAGAAAATTTCCCTCCTCCCATCTCTTCATAAACGACATGTTTTTCTGGGGTGACTAATACGTTATATTCGCCACCCAACGACTCCACGTACGCCGTCCGCATCAGATGCTGGTTCCAAAAGCAGACCAGATCTTCCGACGAAAAATTATTCTCGCCAGACATCTTCGCCAAGACGTTATTGGAATCGTTCCTTAGAAACATCCATCCATCGAGCCCTCGCAAAACAAGCGGCGACTCACCATCAAACACCACCTCGTATTCACCACGCTGTATAACAGCTCCTGTCTCGGCAAATTTTACGCGAATCCGGTTTGCGCCCGGTCGAAGGCTGGAAGAAATATCGACTTCAAAACCATGCCCCCCTGACCCAAAGACGCGCTGAAGATCCGCCCGAGGCTGGTCTGCAGACACCGTAACGGCAAGTTCTCCGTTCACCTCGACTGTCACTTCAACAATTTGATGCCGATCTGTATCCCGCATAGCCCAGCCGACGACCAGCGAGCCAGCAACATCAACGTAACCTAGTAGCTCAGCTGCCATTTAGAGAATCCCGGAATGAAAGCCCCGCAAGAGGAGGCCCAATCAAACTTAACATTCAGTTTTTAGGCGCCAAGCAAGACGCGGACTCTCGTCCGTACTTCAACGCCAACTTCGAAATCTGCACCGCGACATCCACAGAACCCTGACGGCTCCGGACAACCGCCCCCGGCCGAAGATCCCGCTCCTGAGTTTCAAGCCCAACGTACATCGACGTCAAATGCCAATTCGAAAGATCGCGAGCCTCTTGCGGAAAACCAACTGAATCCGACATACGACCACCATCATCGCGACATGAGAACATCCGCTGAGCCAAGTCACAAACAAGCTGATTAATATCGTAACTCCAATGCTGCGGCGCACCCGTCGCAACAATGAATCTTAAGGCCTGATCAGATTTCAAGATCGGGTTAAACACAATGTTGCGACCACCGCGCTCGGGAAAGCAACCGCGATACTCGGCACGCTCTTGCGCAGAGCTAGAATGAAGCAGCTGGACAAACACGGACGTCTTTTGCCGACTGCTTGGGTCGAGATAAAACAACGTAAAGCCGGTCAATACTTGAGCTTTGACCGCTCCGGCTTCTGCAAACGCAACCGCATCAACTTTCGCTTTCGTAAGCTTAAGAGAGACTTCGTAGGTGAGCCTACGACTGAGGGGAAGTTGCGAGATACTGTAATTCGATAGGAATAAGTTAGCACCACCCGTACTGGTGAGTCCACCTCCGGCACTTTCGAGCTCAAAGACCAAGCCATTCTGCTGATCCGAGAATATGCTGAGGCGAGACTCACGATTTGTTGCCAGAAAGGTAAGTAATGGCAGCCCTAAAAGCTCGTCTCGGTACCCCTCCGAATTCACTAACGCCCCCCCAGGATCAAGAAGCTCAGACTTATTCCACTGCATAAGACTCCACTTAGAAGGAGGGCTTCCAGGTAGCGGAAGACGAGCAAAGTAGCTCGGGCCGCGATTCGCTACCGCTCCATCATTAAATTTGACATTTGGGCTGTCGAAAGCAGCAACAACACTCTCATTGTCAGGGCTGAAAGCGTATGCCTGTCCCAAAACAATAACTGAAAGCCCCACCACAACACAGTTGCGCATCTCTACCCAGCGATTGACAGAGGCGTAGGCCTCATCACGTCCGAGCGCGACTTTTCACGCTCCGCCGGAACATCGTCTTTATATCTGTAGTAGAGGCACACGTCATCGGCCGAGGCAAAAGCACCCGTTTGCGGTATCCATTCATCGGGCCCCAACTCATCGTTCAGGCGCAGGAAAGTATCATTTATAAACTGAGCGTTAAACCGCTCTTCTACCGGGATCAACGCACCATACTGCGCGTCTGCTATCCGCTCCGCCTGCGCGCCGATATCAAACGCGATTGGAAACAGCCCAATTTCGAAAGCATCTGACAGCGTGTAAAGGTACGTCTCTGGCCAGATCGACGGGAAGAACCCAAAACGGGGGCTCACCTCAATCAGCCTACGGCGCAAGTCGTCATCAGAGAAATAGGGACCCGTGATGGAAACTCCCACACTCCGAAGACGCTCGTCGATATTTGTATAGCCAATTACGTGAAACCGGATCGGCAATGACCGCTGCGCAGCATCAGCTGCACAACTGAAAATCACCGAAGATCCTTTATGCGGCCCAATTGCTCCGATGACTGCCACGTTGATCGTTCCGTCCCAACTCAGCTCCGATCGCGTCGGAGGAGTACGGGGCAGCAGCCGTGATGGCTCGAGATGACTTCGAACTTGCAATCGAACGTCCGGCAAGAACGGCTGTAGCCGCGCCCTCGTATCCTCGGATGGCACGAAGGTAACATCCGCTAACGATAGAACTTGATGATAGTCGTACCGATATTTCGCAACGGCGGCGCCTGTCCGGCGACCCGGATAGCTATAGGATTTTAGACACTCTTGGCAGGTTAGAGGGCCGGGGAGACCACAATAGTCCTCCCCGTCATCGACCAACTGATTCCGCGGACATATCGCCGAGTAATCATGGACCGTGCTAACAATTCGAACACCGGCTGACTTTACTCCATCTAGGAGCGATTTCGCATGCTCCAGATCAAATCCAACAAGGCTATGTACGTGGAAGAGCTCAAGCCCCGCGCTCAACAACCTCGGAAGTACGAGACCGATAAATTCTTGGACGGATAAGTTTCCTAAGTTGGGGACATGAAGAGGGCTGGTGAATGAGTTGACCGATACAGCACATGGATCGGTCTTGCTGGGCGAGACAATAAACACGCCATAGCCCACGCCCTCTAGTTGCTCCGCGAGCTGCCTTAGGTGGGTCTCGATTCCACCTCCGTTGTTGTGCGAAACAAACACCGCCAGCCTCCTTTTGACTACAGTTAGGAGAAGACGAGCGACATCGATCTTCCGACGAACAGACGACAGGAGATCCCGAGACACAAATTTCCGAACATCGCCCTCGTAACACGGATGCTTCTTAAGTAGCGCTAGATAGCCGGACTTTTGCTGTGTCGAAGCATCTAATGCGAACGAAACCTCACCTGTGTGGCGGACGAACACATCGGTCGCGGCGACATTTCGCCATCCCGCCGCTTTAGCTCTCACACAGTAATCATTCTCTTCACCATAGCCGCGGTTGAACGTGGCAACATCCAATTCCCCCACTTCATGATAGCAGTCGCGATGAATGAACATACAATATCCGACGCCAGTCGGCACATCGACTGGCGCTCCGCGACCCACGACTGAAATTATGGCGTCCAACGCCGCAAGAGGAACTTCTATCGAGTAGTTGTTATTTGCGTTTGTTTCTGGATAACTGAAGATGGTGGCGTTGTTCGAGAGTGGAGTGATGGTCCCAATCTTGCCACTCGAAGCATGGGCCACAATCCGATCTAACCAGCCCGCATATACAATGGTGTCGGAGTTTAGAAGCAGCTTATGCGAGTTTTTGCCGGCTTGCATTCCCTTGTTTACGGACTGTGTAAATCCTAGGTTCTGCTCGTTTTCGATGTAATGGAACAGCTTTCGCCCAGCTAGTTTATTTAGTAATCGCTGCAGGGGCGGCTCTGGCGTTTTGTCGTTAACGACAACCAAACGAAATCTCGTTGCGACCTCAGTCGTCAAAACGGAATAAATGCAAGCCGCAGTATCACGCAACCCGCGATAAACTGGGATAATGATGTCCACTTCAGCCGGGTCGATCTTTCCTGTTACCGACTCCCACATTGCACGCCGAATTGTCGGTATCGGCTCGACAGGCCCCATGAGTTCTGGCCGGGTCCGCGCGCCTTCGTGCAAGCCCTTCCTAATGTAGTGAACGAATGGATTGCCTTCGATAGTCTCGCGGCGGGAAGCAGACGCGCTATAATATCGCAACGAGAAAAAAGGCGCGGGGTCACGAAACTCTCGCCAACCATGCTCGCAAAAGTGCTGCAAAGGGTCAACAGCCGCTTCGGCCACATCAGGGTTTGACCTCAGGTAGAACCCACGATCAAAAAGCCCGCTCTCTGATATGAGCGCGTAGTCTTGATATGAACGTTCTTCAGTCATGGAGGCAGGTTGACCTTAGGAGAGGGAAGGATGCGAAGTTACTAGTCTTCAAATGGAGAACGGCCTTCTTTTTCTCCGTATTGATCGAAGTGGTGCTGACAGGAACTAATTTCCCCGTACTCAACCCCCTCCCCAACATCAGGATAGGCCTTGCTATACCACTCCTCGTCGACAACTACTTGGCAGGGGCGCCTACCTTCAAAATAACCACTTTCGATAAAGTGATGCTTGCCTGAGCGGAATATACCGCGTGCGACAGCATCACGAACGTCTGGGTACTGAGTGACGTACCAGTCTTCGTCGAACGCTGTTCCCCGAAGTACCAATTTTATTAGATCTCGAAGCTTGCCTTCATCGAACTGAGCAATAGAGCCCATTTGGCCGCCTAGGGCAGATTCCCGAACTTTTTGGTAGGGTGGAAGATAGGCCTTCGTTACTTCGGTTTTGGGCGCCATTTCACTCTCTGAGATCAACGATCCGAAATTGCAGATCTTAATGCTATTTCAGTACACTGGCGAGTTGCGTTCAAAGCTCTGGACCAATGCGTTCGTAAGAACAGGCAATATTCCGTGCTTTAACCGCTCAGTTCGTCTCGGCTCGAACTTAAGTCTTCTCGCTTCCTCCTTCGGAAAACGAAAGTCCAGTTGCAGGCACATCGACGTTTGCACCCAGCGCTCGCTGCGCAGCAGCCATGCCCTTCTCGGCAGCAGCACGGAGCCACTCGACGGCCTTCACCTGATCACGCTCGCAGCCCTGGCCTTTGGACAGCATGACAGCGAGATTGTATTGCGCGAAGGGATGGCCCTCGCGGGCGGCGGCCTCGTACCAGGCGACGCCCTGGGCGAGATCCATGTCGACGCCGTTCCCGGTGCAGTACATCACGCCGAGCTGGAACGCCGAGGGCGCGTGGCCGGCCCGAGCGGCCTTCTCGAACCAGGCGAAGGCGGCCTTCGCATCGGTGAGGGCCGAAGCCGTGTCAAGGTGAAGTCCGGCGAGCGCGACCATCGCCTCGACCAGGCCGGCTTCGGCGGCCGGCGCATAGCACGCGGCCGCGGCCGGCCAATCCGGCGCGCCGCCGAAGCGGCCGGCCTTGAGATGGCCGAGTTGCAGGCCGGCCGGCGCATGCCCGGACCCGGCGGCATCCGTCAGCAGCGCGGCGGCGCGGGCGCGGGCCTCGTCGGTGCGGTCGGATTGCAGCAGGACCAGCGCGAGCGCCGTGCGCGCCTCGGCGTCGCCGCCCTCGGCGGCCTTGGCCAGCCAGTGCGCCGCGCGGGCGGGATCGCGCTCGATGCCGGCGCCGGCGGCGTAGATGCGGCCGAGCTGGATGTCGGCGGCGCTGATGCCGGCGGCGGAGGCCTTCTCGAACCAGGAGATGGCGGCAGGCACGTCGCGGGCGATTCCGGTGCCGTCGCGATAGAACACGGCGATGTTGAAGGCCGCGGTGGCGTGGCCGCCCTCGGCCGCGCGCAGGAACCATTTGGCCGCCTCGCGCACGCTCGGCGCGACGCCGCTGCCGGTGGCATAGAAGCGCCCGGTGAAGAATTGCGCCTGTACGTCGCCCTTCTCGGCCGCAGCCTGATACCATTGCGCGGCCTCGCGCAGATCGGGCTCGCCGCCGAGGCCGCGGGCATAGAACTCCGCCAGCGCCTGGATCGCCGGCAGATGGCCCTTGCGCGCCCCCTTGCGCAGCGCGGTCTCGGCGCGGTCGATCGACTGGGCGACGCCGTCGCCGGAGAGAAAGGCGAGGCCGAGGCAATGCAGCGCCAGCACGTCGTCGTGGCGCGCCGCCTCGGCATAGAGCCTGACGGCCTCAGCGCGGTCCTGCGCGACCCCGGTGCCGTTCTGATAGCAGGAGGCCAGCGCCACCTGGGCGCGGGCGTGGCCGGCTTCGGCGGCCTGGCGGTACCAGCCGATCGCGGCCGCAGGGTCGGCTGAGACGCCGAGGCCCTGGAAATAGATATCACCGAGGCCGAACGCGCCGCCGGCGTGGCCCTGCGCCGCGGCCTTGCCATACCAGTCGCGGGCAGCGTCGAGATCGCGGGGGCAGCCGCGGCCGTGGCGGCAGAGCTCGCCCATGCGCGCCTGTGCATCGGCATGGCCGGCGGTTGCGGCTGCGGATATCCAGCGGACCGCCTGCGCGGGGTCTCTCTCGACCGCAAGCCCGGCGGGGAACAGCAGACGCGCAACCGCGGGCGTCTCGCCATTGTCTGCGGCCTCCCGCTGCCACGCCTCGGGGGTGTTGGGACCGACCGGCGCGGCGACGCCATCGAGCAGCATCCAGCCGAGCTGATATTTCGCCTCGGTGTGCCCGGCCTCCGCGGCGCGGCGATACCAAGCGGCGGCGTCGGGGAAGGAGCGGACGACGCCTTCGCCCTTCGCGTACATCTGGCCGATGCGGAACGCCGATTCCGCGGAACCGGAGGTGGCGGCCCGCCGCCAGATCCGGATCGCATCGAGGTATTCGCCGGCCTCGTGACGCTCGGCGCCGGCGTCGACCGTGGCGCCGAGCGGCAGCGCCGCGCTTACCCGCGACAGCACCCGTTGGATTGCACCCATTCAGTCCGCCTGCCTGCTCACGGCTCGCGCATCGCCTGTCCTAAACCGTGTAGCATGCTGCCGAGCACATACATGGCCGCCGAGCGTGTACCGATGTTGATGTCCCCAGTCAGAGTCATCCCCGGGATCAACCGGAAGCCAGCGGGGACATCGTGAAAATTTGTGGCGTCGACGGAACAACGTGCCTTGTAATAGGCGTCGACCGGTTTGCCGTCGTCGTCGAGCGTGAACGCACCCTCGCTGACCCAGCGGATTGTTCCCTGTGCCGTGCCGTGCTCTACGTGGTTGAAGGCGTCGACCTTGAGGGTGCAGGGATCGCCGGGGCGGACGAAGCCGATGTCGCGCGAGGCGATGCGGATCTCTGCCTCAAGCCGGGCGCGCAGCGGCATCAGGGTGATGAAGGGATCGCCGGGCTTGAGCACCGAGCCGACCGACAATTTGGCGAGCGTCAGCACCACCGACGGCTCTGGCGCGCTGAGCCGCACCAGGTCCTGGTGGCGGATCGCCTTGTCATAGGCCGCATTGGCCGCGTCGAGCGAGTTCTGGGTCGTCACCAGGTCCTGGCTGAGCTGCGCGTTCCACTGCTCGATGAACGCCTTGCGGTCGGCGCGCAGCGATTCCACCTGGTGTTTGGCCTCGATCAGGCTGTTGTGCGTCGAGTCGATCTGGCGCAGCAGCTCGAGCCGCGTGTCCTGCGAGATGTAGAGGTTCAGCTTGGAGCCGCTGCCGCTCTCGGCGAGGGTCGAGCGCATGGTCTCGATCTTCTGCAGCACGTCGTCGCGCTGCCCATAGCGCTCGTCATCCTTCTGCAGCTTGGCGATGGTCGCCTCGGTCTGGCTGATCTTGGAATCGAAGCTCGCGATCTGCGCGTCATATTGCGCGCGGCGCTGCCGGTAGAGCGCCAGCTGCAGCTTGGCGTAGCTGGCGAATTCGGCGTCGTCGCTGGGCGGGAACACGAGCGGCGTGCCGGCGAGCTCGGCCTTGTCGCGCGCCACCTGCGCCGACAGGCTCGCGACCTGCGCCTTGTACTGCGCGACGTCGGCCTGGGTGAAGGTCGGGTCGAGGGTGGCCAGCAACTGGCCCGAGGCGACCTGCTGGCCCTCGCGGACGTCGATGGTCTTGATGATCGAGGCGTCGAGCGCCTGCAGCACGTTGATGGCGTCGAGCGGCACGATCTTGCCGCCGACGCTCTGCACCACGCGGTCGAGCCGCATCAGGCACATCACCGCGATGAGGCTGAGGATCATCGCGACCAGCACATAGAGCGTGGCGCGGGCGCCGACCGGCTCGGGCGCCTCGCGGATCGCGTCGGTCTCGGACTGGAACTGGCGGACCGTGGCGACGGCGGCGGGACTGCGAGAGGCGGCACTAAGAGACAAGGGTCGGCCCTCCATAGCCCGGGCGGCTGCGCTTCGGCGCCGCGATGGCGTGGCTGTTCTGCTGGTGCCACAGGCTGGAATAGATGTCGTTGCGCTCCAAGAGCTCCTCGTGGCGGCCGATGTCGTCGATCACGCCGCGGTTCAGGACCAGAATGGCGTCGCAATCGACCAGCGAGGACAGCCGGTGCGAGATGATGATCATGGTGCGGCCATGGCCGATGCGGGCGATGTTGGCGTTGACGATCGCCTCGCTGTCGGCGTCGAGCGCCGAGGTCGCCTCGTCGAGGATCAGGATCGGCGGGTTGACCAGGAGCGCGCGGGCGATCGCGAGGCGCTGGCGCTGGCCGCCCGACAGGTTCGGCGAGCCCTCATAGATGTAGGTCTCGTAGCCGCGCGGCAGCTTGTCGATGAACTCCTCGGCGCCGGCGAGCCGCGCCGCGCGCACGATCTCGTCGAAGGTCGCGTCCGGCTTGGCAGCGGAGATGTTCTCGCGGATCGTGCCGGAGAACAGGAAGTTCTCCTGCAGCACCACGCCGACATTGCGGCGGAGATGATCGACGTCGTATTCGCGCACGTCGATGCCGTCGATCTTGATCAGCCCGCCGTAATCCGAATGCAGCCGCTGCAGCAGCCGGGTGATCGTGGTCTTGCCCGAGCCGCTCTTGCCCATCACGCCGAGCTTGGCTCCGAGCGGGATCTCGAACGACAGGTTGTTCAGCGCCGGCGACACCGCGCCCTTGTACTTGAAGG
The DNA here is from genome assembly GCF_000026145.1 of Bradyrhizobium sp. ORS 278. Classification (NCBI taxonomy): domain Bacteria; kingdom Pseudomonadati; phylum Pseudomonadota; class Alphaproteobacteria; order Hyphomicrobiales; family Nitrobacteraceae; genus Bradyrhizobium; species Bradyrhizobium sp. ORS 278. The sequence continues at coordinate 7,343,474 of NC_009445.1, forward strand.
TCACGCCGGAGAACTCGACGAGGCCCTTCAGCGGCACCCGGACGCCGTGGCCGGAGCGGCCCTCCTCGGCCGGCTGGTTGACCAGCTTGCCGACGATGCCGACCGCCGAGCGCGCCTCGTCATACTGGTTGACCAGTTGCGCCATCTGCATTAGCGGCGCGGCGACGCGCTGCGCCAGCAGCAGGAAGGCGAACAGCGCGCCGACATAGACCGGATCGTCGGTAGTGAGAGCGAGGTATACGCCCAGCGCATAGGGTAAACTGACCGCGAGCCGCTCCAATGGCCGCACGACAGCTTGGATGATCGTCCCGGTCATGCCCTCCGCCATCCGCGCCTTGGCGAGACGCGCGACGAACACGTCCCACATGTGCTTCTGCCGCGCGTCGAGCGCCAGCGACTTGACGGTGCGGATGCCGTTCAGGGTCTGCACCATGAACGCGCCCATGGCGCCCTCCGCGGCGAGCACCGCGTGCGAGCGCTTGCGATAGACCGGCAGCATCGCCACCAGCCACACCGCGATCAGCGCGACGAACGCCAGAACCGCGAACGTCATGATCGGGCTGAAGAAGAACATCACCGGCAGGAAGAAGATCAGCGTCGTCGAGTCCAGGATGGTCCCGAACAGCTGCCCCATCAGGAAGGTGCGGATGCGGAAGATCTCGCGCATGTCGCGCGCGACCATGCCGACCTGGTTGCGCTCGAAGAAATCGATCGGGAGGTTCAGCACCTTCTCGAACATGTAGGTCGACAGCTTGACGTCGAGCCGCGCCGTCAACTGATGCACCAGAAGCTGGCGCAGGAACGCGAAGGCCGATTCGAACGCGATCAGCACCAGCATCGCCACGCACAGCACCGTGAAGGTGTTGAACGCCTTGTAGTAGAGCACCTTCTCCGACAGCAGCCGGTAGAACATGATCGGCGCGAGACCCATCATGCCGAGCACCAGCGCCGCGACCGCGACGTCGCGGACGATGCGCCGCTCGCGGAAGATCAGAGCCGTGATCAGCCCGAGGCTGAACGGCTGGGTCTCGTCGGAAATCTCGTAGTCGCGCTTGGCCAGCACGACCTCGCCGGTCCAGACCTGCTCCATCCGCAGCCGGTCGATGACGAGCAGAGCATCCTCGCCGACATTGGGATCGCGCAGCACGGCGCGCGGATTGTTCTCGTCACCCTCGAGGCGCAACAGCACCATGCTGCTGCCGTCCTTGAGCCGGACGATCGCCGGCAGCGCGCGCTTGAGATGGCTCAGCCCATCCCAGTCGAGCCGGACGGCCTTGGCGCGCATGCCTGAATTGTTGGCGCATTTGACGATCTCGGCGGTCGAGACCTCGCTGCCGCTGAGCACATTGTCGTGGATCAGCTGCGAAACCGTGAAATGCAGGCCATGCTGGCGCGCCACGATCACGAGTGAGGCGAGGCCCGTGGGCTCGACGGCCTCGGCCGTCTGGGCGCTGGGAACGAGCTCCATGGTCACACCTGCCTTGATCATCTGTCGTCGCCACGGCGCTGCCGCGCGACCCGGCACAATGATAATTCGCTACCAGATGCCGCAGCCGGGATTATGCCGCAACGCACATCGAAAGCCAATCTGGAAGAGTGATATAACGTAAATCCGAGACGAGATATGTTGGTCAATTAACATTTGCAGAGCTCAGCCGACTTTCTCGCGGAAATCGAAGCCACAGGCGTCGAGTTCCCGCTGGATGGCCGCGCTATCAGCGCCGGACATCAGAGCGAGGGCACAGATCTCGAAATTCTCACTGCGCACCGACACGGCCGGAAAGCCGGCTCCGAGCAGCAGGTTGCCGAGTCGATCCGAGGTGAACCCGGTCTTGTGCGCCATGTAATGACGCCCTTCCTCGATCGCCTTCGAGTGGCCGTAGATCATGTCCAGCGGACGGATCGGCCCCGAGGGCGACATGTAGGCGATGCTTGCCAACCCGTGGGCCAGAACGTGCTCCGCAACGGCCTCGAGGTCCGGGGACATCACGAGGGCAAAGCCGCCTGGTTTCAGCACCTCGCGAAACTGCAGAAACGTCGGATGGACCTCATGCGCATAAAGATGCTCCATGACATGCGAGCACCAGATCGCATCGAAGGATGCCGGCGGAAACAGGCGGACGAGATCGGTCACCGAGCCCACGAGATCGGGATTCACGTTGGGATCGATGTCCAGACGAATCTCTTCCCAATCCGGCGTTGCCACGAGCGGTAAAATACGCCTTGCGGTCGTGGACCCCGCTCCAGCATTCAACAAGCGTCGTTTAGCCAATTTCGGAGCGCTCCAAACCCGGGCTGAAGCTTTGATTCATTTGTCAAAATATGTCGGAGTGCAAGCCTAGCAGGGCGCGGTCCGGAAGGCCACCCCGCGAACGGCCGAGGCCAGGAACAGGGTGAACAACTGCCCCGGCATACCTGTCCCGACACGGCGATCGCAAAGACGATGGCGCCCCGGATCCACTGAGAGGTCAGAAATGGATCCAGGCCCCATCGCTGAAACGAGGTACTCGACGGCCGGTCAGCACCGTCACCGGCGCGCTGTCGTAGATGAAGAGCCGGTCGTTCTCGTTGCAGGTTGCGACGACAACCGGCGCAAGGCATGTCACTCACCGTTGACACGACCTTGGACGAGACGTCAGCGACGACCTCCTTCAACGCGTCATGGGCGAAAGCGGTGCCGATCGCGCTCAAGTCGACCACGACGTTGGCGGTCGAGTCGGGCGTCGCAACGCCTCCTGACATCCGAACTGCAATGAGGTCGCCCTTGTCAGGCGAGGTAAAGACGGTCTTTCCGACCAGGTCAGGTCAGATGGATAAAGTTGCCAGCCCGGAAAATAAGGTACTCGATATTGCTCACATGTGCGACCTGCGTGACAACGTCGTAGGACGGCGGCCCCTCTGGATAACGCGGATAGACGTGATAGCCGAAGTTGACGTCATAGGACCCCGCCGTGGCGCCGGGCGTAATCGACATGACGCTCGACAGGTCGCAGAGAGAGAATGTGACGGAGTCCAAGTCACCACCGCCGCCATCGATCGTGTCCGGGGTGAAAAGATTCTTCAGATAGAAAAAGTCCTGGCCAGCGCCGCCGACCATTGATGAGGTATTGCCGCCGGTATCGTCGGTGAAGGAACTCCCATCGTCTCCGCCGATCATCACGGTCACGCCGTTGCCATAGCCCGCCTTGAGAAGATCGTGACCGCTGCCGCCGTAGAGCGTGTCGTTGCCGTATCCGGCATAGAGCTGGTCATTGCCGCCGCCACCATAGACGACGGTGCCTTGGCTTGAATTGCTGTTCGAGTAAACGACGTCGTCACCGCCACCGCCGTCGAGCACAGCCGTTGCCGCGCCGCCGATGAGGAGATCGGCATCGGCGCCGCCGCAGAGCGAATCGGCTCCTGCTCCTGCGTAGAGAGAATCGTTGCCCGAGTCGCCGTAGAGCTTCGCGCCTTGACTGGCTACGGAGTTCGAGTAGATCGCGTCATTGCCGTTGCCGCCGTGCAGGGCATCGTTGCCGGCTCCGCCGACGACGAGGTCATTGTCGTCATCGCCGTCGGCATATTGCGCGGCGCTGCCGAATACCAAGATGTCGCTGCCGGCCCCTCCATAAAGCGAATCCTGACCAGCGCCGGCGTAGAGCTGGTCACTGTCAGCACCACCATCGAGCACGTTCGCATGGACAGCGTCGCTGCCTGAGATCAGGATGTCGTTGCCATTCCCACCCAACAGATCGGATGCCGTTCCGCCGTAGAGCGTATCGTCGCCATCGCCGCCCGCCAGCTTGTCGGCGCCCGACCCGAAGAGCAGGTCGTAACCGGAGCCACCGTCGAGAAGGCTCGCCCCTGAGACCTGATCGACCAGAACGTCGTTGCCGGCTCCGCTCGACAGCGTATCGGCGCCGGCACCCGCGTAGATCGTGTCATTGCCGGACCCGGTCAGTACGGTCACCGCCGCGGAGTCGTTGACAAACACCTGATTGTCGCCATTGCCGGTGGCGACGAGCACCGGCGACAATCCGTTGACAGATAGGACGACGTTGGACGCGACGTTGGCAACGATCACCTTCAGGCTTGGATCCACGTTGACGGTATTAACAGCATTGGTCTCGATCAGAACATTCGCGGACGGGTCCGGCACGGAGATGGCGACGCCCAACTGTGCGGGAATGGGCAGGCCATTGTCGGGAGATGTGTAAGATGTTCGCCCGATCAGATAGGCGATCACCTGCTGGCGCAGAGCGGGATCGATCGGAGCGAGCGCCGCCAACAGACTTGACTGCGTCAAAATGATTGGCGTCATCACAACGTTCGCTTTCAAATTGATTAGTCGGCAATGGGAGCAATGATCTACCACTGCCGGAAAAAACAACTCAGTCGCGTCCGGAAATTATCATGCAATTTAAGGTTTATTCGTACTTGCATGAGACCGGATGACTGGAAATCCGTCGATTGACGCCGAGCGCTGGGGGTGAGCGATGCCTTTAAAGCGGGCGAGCCAAGGCGGCGCGATACGTTCTGTCGTCGGAAGGAGATGCACGATTATTTATGACCAAACGATAACGCCGCCTCGGCGGAGCCGGGCGGCGTTATGAAGGCAATGTCGACTGCTAGATCAAGACGGCCGATCAGAGCTTGGTGTAGTTGCCATCGTTGAAGATCAGGTACTCGATGTTGCTGACCTGAACGACCTGGCCGTTGCTGAAGGTCACGTCGAGGGCACCAGGCGTGGTAGCGCTTGCCGTGATGCCGCTCAGGTCGGCCTGAGAATGATCGAGGAACGTGACAGAGTCGAGATTGCCGCCGCCGCCATCGATCGTATCGTTGCTGGTAGCGTTGTTGAGATAGAAATAGTCCTGACCAGCGCCGCCAACCATCGACGCGGTGCCAGTGCTCGAGCCGATGAACGAGCTTCCGTCGCTGCCACCGATGAGCGTCTGCGTACCCGAGCCGGCCACCAGAACGTCGTTGCCCGATCCGCCGTAGAGCGTATCGCTTCCGGATCCGCCATACAGCGTGTCGTTGCCCGCGCCACCATAGAGGCTTGTCGCATGCGACGAGTCGCTGAACGAGTAGACCGTGTCGTTGTCGTCGCCGCCGTTGAGCACGACCGTGCTGGCGCCACCCACGAGCAGATCGTTGCCAGCGCCGCCATAAAGTGTATCGGCGCCGCTGCCGGCGTACAGGGAATCGTTGCCCGCATCACCGAACAGCTGCGTGCCATGTGAAGCGTCGCTATACGAGTACAGCGCGTCGTTGTCAGCGCCGCCATGCAGCTCAGCCGTCCGAGCGCCACCGACCAGAAGGTCATTGCCCGTGCCGCCGAACAGCAGATCGGAGCCGTCACCGGCGTAGAGCGAATCGTTTCCGGCATCACCCGAGAGCAGGCTGGCGTGGGTGGCTGCAGAGTTCGAGTAGATGATATCGTTGCCGTTGCCGCCATAGAGCGAGTCGTAGCCGGCCACGTTGCCGAGGATGATGTCGTTGTCATCACCACCGTCGAGCAGCTGATTACCAATACCGGCCGTCAGCGTGTCTGCGCCAGCGCCGCCATAAAGGCTGTCGCTGCCCGCTCCGCCGAACAGCTGGTCGTTGCCGCCGTCACCATAGAGCAGGTTCGCGGTGTGGGAGTTGCTGCCGGAGATCAGCACATCGTTGTCGTCACCGCCGTGCAGCTCCGAGCTGGTGCCGCCATAGAGGGTGTCATTGCCCGATCCGCCGAACAGAGTATCGGCGCCGAAGCCGAAGAGATAGTCGTTGCCCGCGCCGGCGCTCAGCGTGCTCGTACCCGACACCTGATCGACGAGCACGTCGTTGCCGGAGCCACTCTCGATCGAGTCCGAACCAGCACCGGCATAGATCGTGTCATTGCCCGCGCCGGTCAGAACTGTCACGTTCGCGGTGTCGTTGATGTAGATCTGATCGGCGCCACCACCCGTTGCGACCAGGACCGGGTCACTGCCATTGACCACGAGCGTCGCGTCGCTCGGCGTGTCGACGATGATTGCCTTGAGTGCCGGATCCGTCGTGACGGTGTTGTTGGCATTGACCTCAATAAGAACGTTCGCGTTCGGGTCTGGCGTCCCTACGCCAGTCCCGACCTGAACGGGGATCGCATCGCCATTGTCGGGATTGGTGTAGGCCGTCTTTCCGATCAGATAGTCAATGATCTGTTGCTGAACGGTGGGGTCGAAATTGGCAGAAATTGCCGCCTTAAGGTCCGTCTGGTCGAGATTATAAGTGGCCATCGAGATCCGCCCCTGCTCCAAAAACTAGTGTCAAAAGACCGCCCACGCTTAAGCAACTGATTCGTCAACGCGATTGCTGCATAGCACACACACCATGCCACGTTAACAACTTGTTAGCCGCATTGTTAAATCCCCGCCCCCCACGAGTCAACGGGCAATGTTCTGTTAATATTGATATGTGCGGGTTTTGATTTAGCAAATTCGCTTCGGGCGACGGAACTCGCGCCCACGGGCAACGTCGCCAATGTTAGCCGCGATGCAAAAAATGCAGGCGCTTTTGGGGGTTAGCGAGAAATGTGAGATTGATTTTCGGTCATTGGCGCCGCCGAAATGAGCAAGCCCGCCGATTAGGCGGCGCTCACTTCCAATCGCCAGGCGATAGCCACATTCCCTGCAACCAAAAGACGTAATTCGCCGAAAAACAGCCGCATTCACGGCAACTTCTGCCGACAGACGAGAAATCTCTGCGCTCTGGAAATGTTAAATCTAACATTCGACGAAGGTCGCCGACAGCTGGAGTATTGTCTCCGCCAACTGCAGGCTAAGCCGTACCTACGATGAGTGCTGGGCACGCCGATAGATCGCCTCGAGCAGACGCAGATTGGCGTGCGGCGTGTACCGGCTCAGATAGGTTTGCCGCGCGGAGCGACCGCAACGGTCGGCGAGCGCATGATCGCCCGCGAACTCTGCGATGTTCGACGCAAGCGCCGCTATGTTGCCCGGCGGGTTGAGAGCACCGGTTTCTCTGTCCCTGATGATTTCGGCCAGCGCCCCGAGGCGCGATGCGAGGACCGGGGTGCCGCGCGCAAAAGCTTCCACGACGACCATCGGAAATCCCTCGTACCAGCGCGATGGCACCACCAGCGCTCGCGTGGTGGACATTTCTCGCAAGACCTCCGTCCGAGAGATCTCGCCGAGGAATGTGACGTTCGGACCAGCCTCTCGGCGAAGCCGTTCGTGCTCCGGTCCTCCTCCTGCGATCCGCAGGGGCACGCCGGCGGTTGCGGCCGCGCAGATCAGATCATCGACGCCCTTCTCCGGGCTGAGCCGGCCGACGAACAAGAGACCCTCGCGGCGTGCCGCCCCGTCTGGCTCCCCAGGATCGGGCAGAAAGTTCGGCTTCACGTCGATGGTATCGGCATCAAAGCCCGACCTTGCAAAGAGATCACGCGCGAACTCAGTCAACGCAATGAACCTGATGCCCGGCCGCGTCCAGGTGCCGCGTCGCTTGTGACTCGTGATCATCCAGGCCGACGCGGCCGATCCTACGTATGATGCCCGATAGCAGCGGTGAATGATGCCTCTGATCTGATCGCCCGCATCGAGACATTCATGACATACGCGGCCGTTCCGCAACAGCATGCCGCCGGAGCAGATCGTCCGGTAGTTATGCAGCGTCGCGACGGCGGGCACACCGAATTGACGACAAACATCGAAAATCGCGGGTGACAGTCGAGGGAAGAAATTGTGGACATGAACCACGTCAGGTCGATGGCGTTCGATCGCCTCCCCGATCGCCTGCCGGCCGAACCGGCTATCGACCACGGAAAGCGTTGCCGCGACGCGCGATGCCAGCGAGTTGATCGCATGATTACTGACAGTCAGCGTCTCGACCTGGTGGCCGGCCTCACGCAGTAGCGCCGTTTCCGCGTCGAAGACGACATCCTCTCCGCCGCGGCCCTGATACTGGTTGTGCGCGACGAGGATCTTCATGCGACGCGGAAATCTGCCGACCAGCTCAATTCGGTGACGAGGCTCGTGCCGGCTCGCAGCACACCAGAGCCTATCAGCGTGGTCGAAGGAACCTTGTGGCCGAAGGCCGGCGAGTACCAGCCGGCCGGCAACGCTTCGTCGCCGTGATGGCTCCGCCAGGCAAGCTGCGACGGCAACGCAAGCTCGCCTCGTCCTCCGGACCAGGTGAGCGTCGCTCGATCCGCACCGAGCTCGCAACCGACAGCGGGACCCAGGTGCCAGCAGAGCGCCACGGGGATCGGCAACTCGCCGCTCTCCAGGAGAGTGTCGGTCACCTCGAGCTTTGACCCCTTGCGCATCAGACGTACGCTGCGTCGATGAACCAGCGGCCGATAGCCGAAATGTTCCGCCGTCCAAAGTGCATCGAAGGACTCGTCGTCCAGCCCCTCCATCGCGACCAGCCGACTGCGCGCATGCTGCGTCCACAAGAACGGACCACCGGACCTCGATTGGTCGTGTCCAAAGGCCTGCAACGTGTTGTGCCCCAGCGTCGATCGGAAGTAGTCGCGCCAGCGCGGCTCGGAGTGGTAGCAATAGGTGCCAGGATCGGCGAGGACATCGACACCGCCGATCCGGCATTCAATCGAGAGCGCATCGGCATGGCCATGCGCTGCGATCCGGCCGAACCCAAGCGGACCGTGGTCGCAACGAGCCCAGAATCCGCTGCGGCTGCTGACCAGATAGGCCTGACCAGCGTCCGGAAACAGCCGCCGAGCACGACCGGCATCATCGGCCTGACGCGGACGGCACCACAGATCATGAGTCAGCAGGACGCTCCGGACATCATCTGCCGCTTCAGCAGGCCACCAAGAAGGCCGCCCGAACAGGCGTGCACCAGTCTCGATCAGGCCAAGCCAGCGATTCCCGGCGGGATCATCGACGAGAAGTCCGATCCCTTCGTCGCTGTCCCCCTGGCGTGGCGCGTGCCCGGCCGGGTCGATCATGCTCGCCACGGCGTCGGTCATTAGCTCGATTGCACGCCAAACTTCCGGTGCAACCGGATGGCCCGCAGCTTCCCCCTGAATGGCGGCGATCAAAAGCAGTTCGAGAACGAAGCCATGATAATCGGACGCCAGCTCTCGATTGGCGCCGCAGGGGAATGTCTGTATCACCGCCTCCCGGGCCAGCGTCTCGGCGGCCGCCACACGCCAGCGGCCGCTCTGCCGGAAGAGCGGAAACGCACAGCTCGCGACAAATTGGCCGGCGGCCTCTGCGATCAGATGATTATTGGCCGACGATCCCCGGCTGGGAAAACGCGACAGCCAGAGTTGATGCGCATAGAGCTGGTCAATGAACTCGGCATTGCCTTCAAACAGATCGCCGGCTCCTGGCCAGGCGGAGAGCAGTTGCCGAATCCACACGAAAGCAATCAGGCGCAGCCCGATTTCGATGCCGCTGATCCAATGCGGCCCATGCAGGAATAGATTCTGGTGCCACCAACTGCGCAAATGTCCGGCAACCCGCATGGCGTAACGCTCGTCGCCCGACAGGGCGAAGGCTGCCGACAGCACGGTCAGATGGTGGAGGCGCGCCGGCTCCCAGATGAACTTGATATCGCCATGTCTCCCCGCATCGCGATACGCAATCGCGAACGCGTAGTCGGACGACGGCGCCCGTCTTCCGCTGCGGGCATCGATGAACCAGTCCGGATCGTCACCGAGCGCCGGATGACGAGTGCCGAAGATCTCCCATTCACCATCAAGGACACGATCCGCACGCTGCAGCAGGCGCGCGGCGGCCGCCGCGGGCACCATGGACGCAGAAGGCAAGGCCTTGAGTCGAACGCCGTTCGGCCGGGCGTCTCGACGCGCCAGGCGAGCGATATCCGGGGCTTGCAGGCGCCAAAAAAGGCGCCAGAGCTGATCCTGAACGCGGCCGCTGAGCTCGGACAGCTCCATGCGGATGAGCCGGCGGAGGTACCAGCCCGGATTCATGGGATCGCCGACGCCGAGAGTTCGTTCTCAATTTCCGGCGGGGTCGCCGATCTGAGATCGACGAGAAGCCCCGTGGCGGCGCTCTCCTGGACCGCCAGAGTGGCGCGGGTGGTCGCGAGCAAGGATTGAAACGGAATCGGCATCGGCTTTCCTGAGCGGACACAGTCGACGAAGGCCGACAGCATGGGCCCCTGCCCCTTATCCAACGGAGCCTTCTTCGAAGAGCGGCTCCCTTTGCTCCAGCTCTCGACGCGGGAGAAGTTGTCAAACTTCACAAAGCCCGCGGACCCAGAGGCTTCGAGCAGCTCCTTTGGCACCCGTGAGTCACCTCCGGTCAGGTAGCTCAATGTCGCGACCGAGCCATCGTCGAAGGTGAGGGTCGCCACCAGGTTGTCGATATCGCTGCCGGCCGCCGAAGCCGTGACCCGGACGGGCTCGGATCCGACCCACCAGCTGAGCGCATCGATGAAGTGACCGCCTTCACCGGCAAAGCGGCTTCCCTCGGTTTCGGCCTGGGAATACCAGGATGTCTTCTCCAGTGGTCCGGCGACCACACGGTAGTGCAGGATTTGCGGACCCGAACTAGAAAACGAATCACGCGCCGAGGAGAGCAGCGGCGAGAAGCGGCGATTGAAGCCGACCATCAAACGGTCGTTACCGGTCTGATGAACGGTTTCGATCACCCGGGCAAGCGACGTCCGGTCGAGCGCCAGTGGCTTTTCGACAAACACGGCCTTGCCGGCGCGTAGCGCCCGAGCCGCGAGATCGGCATGCGAGGCATGACGCGTCGCGATCAGAACGGCATCGATGTCGTCGGCCTCGAGCACGGTCGATGCGTTCGTCGATGCGCGCGCAAAGCCGAACTTGCGGGCGGCGGTCGCGCCGCTGAGGCCGGTGTTGGTGACAACCTCGACCAGCTCGACCTGATCATTGCTCACGAGTTGGGGCAGCAGCATGCTGGAAGCATAGGCGCCTGCCCCGATCACGCCCAGCCGGACCCGATCCTTGCTCGCGACGGCTCGCGGCCGATACGCAATGCGGTCCGAGCGCGCGGCATCCGGCGCGTAGGAAAACAGCACGCCAAGGCTATCAGCACTTCCCTTGTTCAGACGCTCGAACGCAGAAACAGCGGCATCGAACGCCACGACATCGGTTACCAGGGACGAAAAGTCGAGACGTCCATCCGCGAGCAAACCGACAATCGCCTCCATGTTGCGTCGCTCGGTCCAGCGCACCTGGCCGATGGGATAATCAATGCCCCCTTCCTCATAGAGCGGATCGTAGCGGCCGGGCCCGTACGAGCGGGAAAAGCGGACATCCAGTTCCTTGTCGTAGAAATCGTTCCACGGCAGGTTCAGCGTGCATTTGCCGATGTCGACGATCCGGCCGCGATCCCGCAACAAGCCCGCCGCGCGCTTAGCAAGATCGGGATCGTTGCTGCCCGCGGTGATGAACACGCAATCGACGCCATTCCCTGCAGTCAGTTGCGTGACCCTGCTCGCGAATTGCTCCGAGCTGTCATCCGAGGCGACCGCGCAAAGGACCGCTCCGGCGGCCTCGGCGCTGCGGCAGCGCGTTTCGAGGCGATCCAGGCCCACCGTACGCACCCCGGCGCTGCGCAGCAATCGCACGAGGATCTGGCCGATCAGGCCGAGACCGATGACGCACACGGTCTCGCCCAGGCGCGTTTCCGATTGGCGCATCGCCTGCAGAGCGATCGCGGCTATGGTGGTAAAGGCGGCCTGGTCGAGCGGGGCACCGTCGGGAAGCGGAACGCAGAGGTTGGTCGGCACCCAGTTGTATTCGGCGTGAGTGGCGTATTGATTGCCGGCACAACAGACGCGCTGGCCGACATGGAAGCCGCTGACGCCTTCGCCGATCTCGACCACGATGCCTGAGCTCGAGTAGCCGAGCGGGGTGAACGAATCGAGCTTGTTCATGACCTTGTTGTAGGTCGCGAGCAGGCCCTGCTGCTGCACGGATCGGACCACCTTGGCGACCTGATCCGGTCGCGCGCGCGCCTTGCCGATCAGCGACAGGCGGCCTTCGGAAAACTTCATCAGCTCGGTGCCGGTGGAGACGGCCGAGAATGCCGTTTGCACCAGAACGCCGCCCGGGCGGCAGCGCGGCGCGGGCACTTCGATCACCTTGAGCTCACCAGTCTTATAGTTTTGCGCGATCTGCTTCACGGTCTGTTCTGTGTCCGATCAACGGGTGCGTTCTAGCGCGGCCGCTCGCTTCATAAAAGCAGAGACAAACCCGATGGTTAGTTTTGCTCCTCGGTGAGCATGACCGGCCGGGGTCCGACCTCCAACCGACCGTCGACGATCGCATGTGTGCCGCCGTCAAGGTCATGGCGAAGCCAATAGCGCCCGCTGACCTGATAGGCCGCGTTGCCCGCTGCACTCCACACGACCTGGGCCTTGTGGCCGTCGGAGAGAACGAGGTCCAGCCGCCACAGCGAGCGGCCAAGGCGCGACAAACCCTGCACTCGCGCCCCCTCGAGCCAGTGCCGGACCGTCTGGAACGCCACGCCCGAGGCCAGCAGCCCCGAGGATGGCTCCCACAGCCGTCCGAAATCGGAGCCGCCGCCGTCGACCTCGTACCAGTAGGACCGATCCACGCCCATCGCCCATTTCAGCAGATAGGAGCGGGCCAGATAGGCTGCCTGATTGGCGTCCTTCAGCGGCCAGCCAGCCTCCGTGTCCCATATCGGCTTCCCCTGCAAGCCTTGTGCGGCCAGCATGCCCTTGAACCGCTGTATCACGGGCAGCACCGCTTCCGGATCGCTCACATAGCCATGGAACGCAAAGACATCGGCATAGCGGCCGCCGCCCTTCTCCAGGAAAGCAGCTTGCCAGCGGTAACCCTCAGCGGTTCCATTCGATGACGGCGTCAGGACGATCAGTGTCGGATCGATCGACTTGATGATCTCATAGGCCCGCTGCTGGAGCCTGACCATCGTCTCGACGTCGCCGGAATAGTATTTCGGATCCTCCGGCTCGTTCCAGATTTCCCAATAGCGGATCCGCCCAGCGGCTCTCGTCACCGCCGAGCGAACCCAATCCTCCCACACGCCGAGATCGGCGGGCGGCGAACTCGCTCCAGGGCTGAAGGCGGGCAAGGCGTCACGGGAGGCCGCTGCCCAGCGCGGCGTATAAGCGAGATTGAACACGACATCGAGGCGGCGCTGCTCGGCCTCTTGAACAATGCGGTCGAAGCGCGTCCAGTTATAGGAGCCAGGGGCTGGATTGACCTGCGCCCAATAGATCGCGCCCCACAGCCGAACGGCGTTGAAATCGAGCGTGGGCCACGGCCTCGGCAGCCCGATCGCGTTGACGGTCATGCCGAAATAGCTTGACGGAATGGGGGTCCGCGCCCGCTCCGCGGAAGCCGCCATCGCCTCGTCGCCCCACGGGTTGAAAACCCTGTAGGCAGCGATCGCGCCACACCCCACCAAAAGAAGCAAAATCGCCGTCCGCAGCCTGTGGCCGCCGCGGCGTCGCGCGGGATTCGTCTCAGCGGACACCAACAGTCCCGTCCTCTAATACCTTAACACCGGCCCCGGCGCGCTCTTAACATAGATCACGTTGAGCGTTGGACAAAGTTCGGCCTTCTTGTTAACCCTCGGACGTTAATATCACTCAAGCCGGTTCCTCTTGCCCAGACGCCAAATGCATCATCCAAAGCCCTCGCGGCGCGTTCTGATGATCGTCGAGAATCTTCCGGTCCCGTTCGATCGGCGCGTCTGGTGCGAGGCGACGTCTCTCAGGAAGGCCGGTTACGAGGTCGCTGTCATCTGTCCGAAGGGCCGGGGACACGACTCGTCCTACGAGCTCCTTGAAGACATTCATATCTACCGCCATCCGCTTCCCGTGGAAGCGCGCGGGATCGCCGCCTACTTCATCGAATATCCGACGGCGCTATTCTGGGAACTTCTGCTCGCCATCAAGGTCGCCTGGAAGCACGGTTTCGATGCGATCCACGCCTGCAACCCACCCGATCTCATTTTCCTGCTTGGAATCGTGTTCAAGCTGCTCGGCCGCAAGCTGTTCATCTTTGACCATCACGACGTCAATCCGGAGCTCTACGAAGCCAAGTTCGGTCGCAGGGACATTTTTTGGAAGCTGCTGCGTTTCGTTGAATTCCTCACTTTCAAAACCGCTGACATCTCCATCGCGACCAACGAATCCTATCGTGACATCGCGATCAGCCGCGGCGGCATGTCGACGGACCGCGTCTTCATCGTGCGATCCGGTCCGAACCTGCAACGCGTCCGGCCACGTCCGGTCGATCCGACATGGCGGAACGGGCGCCGCTTCAGCGTCGGCTATATCGGCGTGATCGGCGAATCCGAGGGTTTGGACCTGCTGCTGCAGTCGATCGATCACATCGTTCATCGATTGGGACGAACGGACATCCAGTTCAACATTGCGGGTACAGGCCCGGCATGGAACGCCATCGTCAAGCTGAGCGCGGCGATGAAGCTGTCCGATTTCGTCACTTTCACCGGCTCGATCGGTGACGAGGCGTTGTTTACCATGCTTTCGACGGCCGACGTCTGCGTCAATCCGGATCGGGTGACGCCGATGAACGACATCTCGACCATGAACAAGATCATGGAGTACATGGCTCTCGGCAAACCGATCGTGCAATACGATGTCCGCGAAGGACGCCGTTCGGCGCTCGACGCCTCGCTCTATGCCGCGAAGAACGACCCGATCGACTTCTCGAACAAGATCATCGAGCTGATCGAGGCCCCAGAGCGTCGCGAAGCAATGGGCCAGTATGGACGAGAGCGGCTGGAGATGGCGCTGTCCTGGGATCACGAAGAGCCGAAGCTGCTTGCCGCTTACGACGCCCTGTTTTCGAAGACGGCCGGGCGCTCTCCGGTGTCTGTCGAACCGGCGCGCGCTGTCCGCCCCTCGAGCCCACGTTCGATCTGAACGACGTCGCCCAGCCGAAGCGCATTCGGCCGTTTACCGACTCGGAATGATTTCCACCGATTCGTTGGGCCTGTGCTATCAGCGATCCCAAGACTTTTTCCCTTGCCGCCGGACGGTTCGTCCGAAGGCTACGAAACCATAACGATGAATATCAGTATCTTCGGCCTGGGCTATGTTGGAACCGTCTGTGCGGCCTGTCTGGCCGAGCTCGGACACCACATCATCGGCGTCGACAAGGCAGGTGCCAAGGTTGAACTGATCCAGGCAGGCCAGTCCCCGGTCATCGAACCCGGAATCTCCGAAAAGGTCGCGGCAGCCGTGGCTGCCGGCCGCCTGACCGCTTCGACCGATGCAACGGCGGCAATCGCTGCCACCGACATCTCGATGATCTGCGTCGGAACCCCTTCCGCGGCTTCGGGAGACCTCGACCTGACCGCCATTCGTCAAGTCGCAGCCGAAATCGGCCACGGCCTCAGAGAGAAGCCCACGTCCCATCTCGTGGTCATCCGATCGACGGTCCTGCCAGGGACGTCCCAAAGGATTGTCGTTCCTCTGATCGAGGAGGCCTCGGGAAAGAAGGCCGGGACCGATTTTGAGATCAGCTTCAATCCGGAGTTCCTCCGGGAGGGATGCGCAATCGCGGACTTCAACTCCCCGTCCAAGACGGTTGTCGGCGCTGACCGCAGCGAGACGGCCGCACGCATTCTCTCGCTCTATGAGCAGCTCCCCGGCGCCAAGATCGCGGCCTCGATCGAAACTGCCGAACTCGCGAAGTACATCGATAATACCTGGCATGCGCTCAAGGTCGCATTTGCCAACGAGGTCGGCGTGATCGCCAAGACGTTGGATATCGATAGCCGCGAGGTCATCGACATTTTCCTGCAGGATACCCGCCTGAATATATCAGCCGCCTATCTTCGACCAGGCTTCGCCTTCGGCGGCTCGTGTCTCCCCAAGGATATCAAGGCGCTCAAGCACCTCGCTGGTCGTCATGGACTGAGCGTCCCGGTCATCGAGAACGTCCTGCCGAGCAACGACATGGTGATGTCGCGTGGTGTCGATTGGATTCTGGCTCAGCCGGGCCGAAAGGTGGCGTTTCTCGGCATCAGCTTCAAGGCCGGCACCGACGATGTTCGCGAAAGCCCGTTCGTTCTTTTGGTCAACGGGCTGCTGAGCCGAGACCGCGAGGTCCGCGTCTACGATCCCAATGTGCGCCTGTCCCAACTGATCGGTGCCAACAGGGACTTCCTCATGCGCAACCGGCAGATCGCCGATATTCTCGTCGATGATGTCGCTGAGACGATCGACTGGGCCGACATCATCGTGCTGACCACCAATGATCCGCGCTTCATCGATGCCCTGCGCAGCACACGCGCCGACCAGACCGTCCTCGAACTGACGGAGGCCCGGCTGCCGGCGGATGTCCAGGCGACCGTGAAAGGCTTCCACTGGTGAACATGCGGGGCCCGAACGACGAGATGCGTCGTCGGCCGGCGATCGATTTCCACGACAATATTGCCGCCAACTGGGAGACGCTGCACCGGAGCCGGACGTTCAGGGCCCGGACTGCCGCTATGTTTGGTCTGCTGGAGCAGCAGGATCTATCCGGCCAGCGCTGGCTCGACGCCGGCTGCGGCACCGGAACATTGTCGCGTCTGCTCGCGGGGCGTGGCTGCGAGGTCACTGGCGTCGACGCATCTGCGGAGATGATACGCAGAGCACGACATCTGCCGACCGGGTCTGAGCAGACAGGCGCGCTGCGCTTCGACCAGATTGCGACGATCGAGGCATTGCCGTTCTCCGATGGCGCATTCGATGGCGTTCTATGCGCGAGCGTCCTGGAATATGTTCCGGACGTCCCCGCAGCCCTGCGCGAAATCCATCGCGTGCTCCGGGTCGATGGTCTCGTGCTGTTGTCGATCCCCAATCGCGCGTCACTGCTGCGCCAGGCGTTCAAGCTCGCCTTCGCGGTCTCTTCGCGAGCCTGGACCCGCCCGATGTTCCGCTACCTTTCGGTCTCAAAGTTCGACGCCTCCGCGACAACCGCAACCCATCTGATGCAAGACATTGGATTCTCGGTACTGGCCCTCAATTTCAGCGGCACTCCGCTGCCGGCCTTCCTCGATCACACCCCGCGATTTGGCACATTGATGAATATTCTCGCCCGCCGCATGGCGTGACTGACATCATCAGCACGACTACGTTCTGATGGCCATGAGAGACTTGGTCAGTCCCAGATATCGCTCACGATAGATCCGGGCGTCGGGAAACATCTGCTGCAGCTCGTCGGCATCGAACAAGCACCAGTCGGGCGCCGTCCTCTTGAACCAGAATCGATTGAAGATGTCGATCACCGCGATCTGTATTCGGCGTGGCAGCAGCACGATCAGCCCAGGCAGCCAAGTGTGGCTCTCGATCGGAAAGTATCGATAGGGCGTCTGGACATAGAACGATTTCGCAACTCTGGCTATTTCGCCGGAGAAGCGCGATTGATGCGCGCGTGCCATGTCGTGAAACTGGCGATCGTCGAAAATCTTCACCACCTGCTGCTTCGGGCCAGTGACGTGCTCGATGACGGACGAGCAGAAGCAGAAATCGAATTGCTGGTCCGAAAACGGCAGTCGCTCGGTTTCCTGTAACACAACCGTCTTGAAACCGTATCGCTCCCGAGCGACCTGAAGATCTGCAACGGAGATGTCACAGACGGTGATATTGGTATGACCGGGCAGGATTTCGCGAATGTGGCGGCCCGTTCCACCGCCGAGGTCGAGAATGCTCGCATTCGTGGGCACGGCGACCGTTCGAACAAGAAAGTCTCCGCGGCGACGGCGTGCCGCGGCCGAAAACCGAGCTTGCAATCTATCTAGCACGATCGGACCTCCGGCTATCGTCCAGTTCGCCGCCTCGCTTGAGACGGCGGAAGTCTGTCTGTGCGAAACTGACTTTATAAACTTGAGTTGGAGCGGTCATTTGACCGCTTCGAAAAAGATCGACTCATCCGGCCGGTTGTCCAGCAGTTCGAGGTCGGGACATCGCCCCTGCCGATAGCCACACGCTTCGGTATGCGAGAAGCCGGCGCTGCTGAAGAGAGTCGCGAGCGACGCGCGCGTGAAACCCCAATGATGGGCGAATGCCGCATCCCGGCGCCGCGTGACCTCGAACATTCCCTGCAAAAAGGCCTGAGGCTGCGTCGCATCATAGAGCGCCACGATGCGTTCGACGTCGGGGACGACGACGCGGCATACTCCTCCGGGAGCGAGCACGCGGTGCGCCTCCAGGACCAGACGCTCGATCTCATCAGGAAAGAGATGTTCAAAGACGTGCGCACTGAAGATGGCGGACATGCTGGCATCGGCAAATGGCAGCGGCTTGGTGAGATCAACGTAGCGCAGCATCGCGAACTTTCCGCTGCGATGCTCAGTGTATCGGCTGTGGCTGATCAGGCCCACCTGGTGCAGGAGAGCGGCGGCGAATGGGATGCGCGCGATCCAGAGATGCGGCGTGATGTCCGTATTGATCCAGCCTTCGACACCGCAATTGAAGGCGCCGATATGCAGCTTTAGCTTTGGAGACATTACCGGCGACCTCTTCGTAGTCAGAGGGAGATCCGTCTTCACGACGGCATCCAGTTCGTGCGCATGGACACAACGACCGAGACGGCGCTCGATACGACCATACCGACGATGGCTCCGGGCAATCCCCAAAGCCAGATCGCGACAGGCAGCGCGCAGCACAACGAGAGCAGTCCGGCCAACCGACTGGCAAGAAACCTTTGCGGCTGCCCCACGGCGAATAGCGGCAGTGCCAACCCAAGCCAAACCGAGTCAAGCGTCATTGCCAGCGCCATCAAAGCCAGGTTCGCAAATCCTAGCTGATAGGACTTGCTCCCAACCATGATCGACATGACCCATTCGCCGCCCATAGCCACCACTGCGCCGTAAGCGACCGAGGTCAGTCCGAGCAGAGCCACGAAATCGCGTGCGACCGCCCGGATCGCCAGCCGTGGTCCCGCACGGAGCTTCTCTGCTATTTCCGGGAGACGGACTGAAACAATGGTCTGATTGAATTGGCTGAGCGGGGCGAAGATCAGCAGCAGGATACGAAGCGTTGCACCGGCCTCCAGCCCGAGCAGAAGACTGCAGAACGGGATCAGTCCGATGCTTCCGACCCAATAGGTCAGTGATGTCGCGATGAACCATCGACCACCTCGCAGCAGCCTGGTCAATGACGAGACCAGCACCTGCCGCCGGGAGCGCGCGAGATCGGATCGATGCAGCAGCGCGAGTGCGCCGGCGGTCGTCGCCGACACGGCGATGCACGACATCGCCGCGGCCGGCCCTTCTTCGCCTGTCCAGATCATGACCGCCGTCGAGATCAGCAGCGCAAGGCAATAGACCAGCGACGACAAAGCTGCTCTCGTGGTCCGCCCATCGAGATAGGCGATGCGGCGGTAGACGCTTTGCATCCGGATGGCCGGCACGGCGAGACCGGTCGCGACCGCGAGGCGACTCCATTCGGCCGGAACTCCCGGTCCGATCATACCTGCCAGCATGATCGCCAATCCGATCGAGCCGGACACCACAAGGGCCGACGAATAGAGGCCGAAGCGCAGCTGCGGCCACAGGCGCCTGGGAATGCGCTGGGCAGCGGCTGGCAGGCCGTCGTCGAACAGGCCGCGGAGAAACACCGACTCGATCAGGATCGAGAACGACCAGGCAACACTGAACCGGCCGAAGGCGTGCACCTCGAGGAAATTGGCCAGCGCGAGGGTAAGGGCGAACGCGGAGCCGCTGAGCAGCGCCTGGTCGAGCAGACCGAGGCTCAAATTGCCCGCTCCCGCCCGGATCAGCCGCGCTCTCAGACGAGACCAAAACGGCGGCGAGGCATCCAGGCGGAGACCGGGCCCTTGAAGGACCTCTGGGACTCCTTCCTTCCCGCGGCGTACGACATCGCCTCTCATGCCTTCAAATCTCGCAAACTGAGCCGACTCACGCTGACCGTCGATCGTCCGAGTTGTGCTTCCGGACCAAAATAGCACCAGAACACCAACACGCAGCCAAAGTAGTTGTGCAACAGCTGGCTGCTGTCGTTGAGCGAGGCGATGATGACGAAGATCAGCACGGCAAACGGCGCGAGCCAGAACATTCCGGACGCCCTGAATGCAAACATAACCACGTTCCGGACGGCGGTCGCCACCAGCATCAGATAGAGGCCTCCGCCGAGCAGCCCGAATTGCAGCAGGGCGTCCAGATAGGAATTCTCGAACGAGCCGAATTCCGTGTTCCATGGCGCCATGCGTGTCAGCTCGGCCGACGGCGCATTCTCCAGGCCGTTGAAGAAGCCGGAGAAACCATAACCGAGCCATGGATGCTGCCAGAAGAAGTGCGGCCACACCGACCAGAGAAAGGAGCGGCCCGTCAGATTAGCCGTACGGCCAACGAGGCCATAGAGCCATTCGGTCGGAACAGCGATGACCGCCAATCCGACAAAGCCGAGCACAAGCCAATAGATCGCCGCCAGCTCGCGTCGGCCGATGACGATGAGCGCAAGTCCGAGAGTCACCAAGAGCGTTGCGACAAGACTGATCAGCGGTCCGGCCGCGCCCGTCGCGGCGAGGGCCATAACGTGGCAGGCGGCGACCGCGCCCGACGATCCGCGTTGCGACCGCCGTCCGGCCAGACTGCGGACCAGCGATATGATCACCATCAAGCCAAAAAAGGCTCCTGCAAGATTCTTGTGACCGAAGATGCCTGCATAGGCTTCGGTGCCCAAGATCGTCGCCCGGTGAAGGGCGTCATAGGAAACGTCGGACCCGATCACGGGAAGCAACAATACGTGGACGAGAAGCGTGACCGCGCCGATCCGAAACAGCGCTTCGACCAGCTCGTCGGCTGAGCAGGACACGGCGAGGAAGGCGCCGAACAGGATGGTCGCGAGATACATCCCGAACTTCACGTAGCCCGCATCGGCGCTTTCGCTGTGAAGCTGCGACACAAACGCAAAGAGAAGGAAGATCAGAAACAAGCGGGAGCGCGAGAGCACCGCTGCAAAGCCGTGCGCATTGCGCAGGATCTGGAGCAGCAGCAGCAAGTACAGAACCAGCCAGCAGGCACGAAACAACACCGATTCACCGGCGCGCTCGGTGAAGGATATGCCCTCGACGTAGTTGAACAGGAAATAGATGCAGCCGAGCACCATTACCAGATAGGCGTAGAGAAACAGATCGACACGAGCGAGCCATCTGGCGAGCATCAGCTGCCCCTCTCATTGACGGCCGAACCGACAAGCCCTTCAGCAACCTTCATGAACGCCGTCGCGGCTGTCTCGAGCGACCGCTGTTGCATGGCTTGGCGCGCCCGCCTCGACAGCTTGTCCCAGAGCGCGGGGGTTTCGAGCAGAAGGCTGGCCGCCTCGATCCAAAGCTGCTCGTCGAGATCGCGGACGACACCGCTGTCTCCGTCGCGAACAAGATCACCGGCTGCGCCGACATGGGGCGAGACGATGCAGGGGACGCCGCACTGCATCGCTTCGTTGCAGACGAGCCCCCACGGTTCGAGCACCGAGGGCAGCAGCAGCAGCCGCGCCTGCAGGTAGACCTCGGCCATTGCATGCCAGGGCACATACGGATCGTGGCGGACCTCGATTCCCGCAGCGGCAAGCCGCGACAACATGCGCCCCTCCAGCGGACCGGAGCCGACGACGCGAACCTTGAGGCGGCGGATTGAGCGGGAGAGGCCAATGGCGACGTTTTCGAAGAAAGCAGCGTTCTTGGCGTCATCGTTGATCCTGGCGCACCACAGCAAACCGTAGGGCCTGCTTGACAGTGGCGAGACCTCCGCCGGAGCCTCCCATGCCGGGACGAGCGGAACCGTCGCGATCCGGTCCGGAGCGATCGACTGGCTCAAAAAATAGTCCCGCCCCTTTTCTCCACAGCAAACGATAGTACGGCAGCGTCGGAGCAGCCAGGGACGCACCAGACGATGATAGGCCGTGTCCGGCATCGTCTCGCGCCACCCGTCGATCGTCAGTGCGAGAGGCCGTGCCCGCAGCTGCGCCCAGACGGCACCGGCGAGCATGGATGGATAGAAGCCGTTGACCATCAGCACGGCGGGAGCGAGGCCGCTGAGAGCCCGACAGACGCCGACGTTGACATGGGTGTAGCGCGACCTGCTGAGGGGTATCGAGACCCCCGTCACGGTTTGATGCGGATAGCGCGGCTCGAACGAGCCGGCCCAGGAGCGGTCCGCCTCCTGCTCCGTGCACGACAGCACCGCGAGATCCAGCCCTTTCGCGACCAGCGCGTTATAGAGTCTGTTCGTGTACGGAGTGATCATGTTGTTGAAGACCACGAGGCGCCGAGACATCGATCATCCGCTCTGCGGCCCGCGACCAATTTCACACAACGCCGCACAATGATAAGTGGCGAGCCGGGTTGCGACAGCCGGGCCGAGCGCGAGCAGAAGCTTGCGCAGGGCACTCTTGGCGATCCCCTTCAACTTGGACGAATGAAACTCATGGACCGCGATGCTATGGTCGTAGGTGCCGAACCTTGCGACCTTCAAATCGCAGGTCTCGATCAGCAGGCGAAAGGTATCGGGCGTATAGAAGTTGATATGGCCGATATCGAGCGTGCTCTGCAGCGCCCGATGGCTGGTCCGCGCATGCAACTCACAGGGCACTTCGACGACGACAAACTTGCGCGCGACGCGGGCAAGCTCGCGAAGCAGCGAGCGCGGCTCGGGCACATGCTCCAGCACGTGGCTGGCATAGACCAGGTCGAACGAGCCATCCGCGAAGGGAAGCGCCACGCCATCATAGGTGCCCCAGGCGAATGCGGCCGAAGCGGCTCCCTCGGTTTCGAGGTGAACGCGGGGATCGATCACATCGATGCCGGTAAATCGCCGTCCGAGGCCCAGAGCCGAGAGCCGGGCAAGCACTGCGCCCGTTCCGCATCCCACGTCCAGCACGGTGCCGACGGCAGACGCCGACGCCCCGATCAGATCGGCGATATGATTCGCCTTATCGACGGCACAGACGCGGCGCCATTCACGTTCATCGTCCGAATAGGCGCCTTCATAATAGGCGTTGTGATGGCCGACACTGAAAGCGGTTGTCATCGCAAACCCATATCATCAGCAGCTCTTCGGCCAAGCCTTTGAGCGCCGCATTGTTCATTGTTCCTTAATGTCGACCGCCGGCGGCGCCATCCTGCGCCGTCAGTCTCTCTCAAATCCGGCCCCGGTTACGCCGCTCGACCGGCGCCCGACCGTCGAGGTCGTAGCCGATATCCGACATGGCCTTCAAAAGAATACCGACATTCCTCTCGGGAACACTTGCGAGGCCCGCGACCAGGCGATCCCGCACTCGCCAGCCAGGTCCTTTCAGCAGTTCGATTGCTTCCGAGTAGAGCTCGGACTTCACGAGCCTCGCAAATTCGGCAATGGCAGCGTCGGCAAGATCCGGCGGCAGGCCTTCGAACATCGCCAGCGCCATCGCATTGCGCTTGACGGCGATCCAGCCTTCATTCGGTCCCAGTCGATAGGACATCCGCAGGAGATCGTAGTGGTCGTCGCGCAATCCCTCCCGGTTGTTCCGTAGCCAGAACAGCACCAGCCACAGGTAAGGATCAGTCGGAGCGCAGAACAGAGATTTCCGGATCGATTGATCAAGCTCGAAAAGCCTGCGATCGAGCGCGTCATTCGGCACCGACAACGCATTCTCGGCGAGGCGAAGACGAACGATTGCAACACTACGATCGATCGCCGGGATACAGTCCATGCGATCACTTGCGCGCTGCAACAGCGGCTTCAAGGCGTCCAGATCGGCATCGCTGACCCGGACGTTGCGCAGGATGAGATCTCTGGCGGCCTCGAGCCGCGCCTGATCCCGAAAAATTGGCAGGCAGACGGCCCCCCAGACGACTGAGCCGAACGCGATGAGGGCCACGAGCGTCCGCACCAGGAAAGAGCCTGGCCGGAAAACCGGGGCTTTGCGCTCACTCCGTATAGCCATAGCGCGTGTAGTGGGAGTTGTAATAGTATCCCTTACCGCCGTACCCGCTGTAGCGGCTCATCGCCGCGATATCGGCCTTGTTGAGCACGACGCCGAGCAGGTTTTCGCTCACGGCGCGCGCGCTGCGCAAGGCCCGCTCGACGATCTGGACGTGGGTCTTGCCCCACTCGACGATGAAAATGAAGGAATCGACGAAATGCGCCGTCGTCCTGACATCGACCACCGGAGTGAGAGGCGGAAAGTCGACGATGATGTAGTCGTAGTCGCCCCTGACGGAATCGATCAGCTCCTTCATCTGATCGGATGCCAGGACATCGTGCGAATGGGCGATGCGCGACTTGATCACGCCGGGCAGAAACACGAGGCCGGTGGCGGGATCCCGCCAGACTGTCTCCTGCAGCGAAGCTTGCTTCGAAAGGACGTCGAGGATTCCCCGTTCGGCGTTCGCGGACACCTTCCGGGTGAGAGACGGATTGCGCAGGTCGCAATCGATCAGCAGCACGCGTACCCCGCTCTGCGCGACGAGCTGGGCAAATACGAAAGCCAGAGTGGATTTGCCCTCGTTGGGCAAGGCCGAGGTCAGTCCAAGAATCTTGGACGGCTTGGAGACACCGAGGTCGGCGCTGACCTTGATCGAGCGAATCGCCTCCGAGAACCGGGAGAAGGGCGAGTCGATCGCGGCCCACATGACAGGATCATCACCGCGCGCGATCATGCGCGGTCCCCGCGGCACCGGATCTGGCCTCGCGGCTGTCGCGCTGAGCTGAGCGGGTGGGATCCGCGGCACGACGGCGACGCAATCGACATCGAGCAGGGCCTCGACGCTCTCGCTGGTGCGGAACACGCGGTCGTAGAGGTCCCGGAACAAGCCGGCGCCGAGGCCGACCATCAGGCCACCCATCAATGAAAAGGCCAGGACAACGAACGTCTGCGGATGGCTCTTGCCGAGCGGCCGCGACGCGCGCGTGATGACCCGCGCCTCAGTGATCGGGAACGACTGCTGCTGCACGGTTTCCATGTAGCGTTGCAGGAAATTGTCGTAGAGCGAACGGTAGGTCTGCGCGGAGCTCTCCAATTCGCGCAGCTTCACCTGCGCCTGATTGGTCGATTGCGACTGTGACACGGAATCGCTGACGGCCCGTTCGATCTCGTTCTGTCGCTGGAGCGCGATGGCGTAGTCGCTCTTGTAACTCTCGGCGAGTCGCTTCAGCTCCTCCATGATGGAGGTCTGAATTTCTCGCATCTGATTGCGCAGATTGACCGCGGCAAGGTGATTGTAGCCGTAGCGAGCAGACCAGTCGGCCTCGCGATTGGCCAACTCGAGATATTGCGAGCGCAGTTTGGTGACGACCTGGTTGTTCAGCGTATCGGCAACCGTGGCGTCCGGCGCTCCACCCTTCACGACGGCCTCGATCCGATCGAGCTTGGCCTTTGCGTCGGCCACCTGGGCCTTCACGGTGACGAGCTGGGTGTTGAGCTCGCCCAGCTGCTGCTCGTTCATGAGCTTGCCGTTCGCGGCCGTCACGATGTTGTTGGACTTCTTGTATTCAAGAACGATCCGCTCGGCGTCCGACGCCTGCGATCTCAGCTCCTGGATGCGGTCCTGCAGCCAGACGCTGGCGCGGCGCGTGGCCTGATACTTCGAATCCAGCTGATCGACGATATAAGCGTCGGCCACCGCATTGGCGATCTTGGCCGCCTTTTCCGGGTCGAGCGAACGGAAGCTGATCTCGATCACATAGGTCATGCCGCGCCGCCGGACATCGAGCTGGCGCTGGAAGACCCGGACCGCGCGCCGGGTCATCTCGAACTCGTAATGCGGCGAATTGCTCCCGAACATGCCGCCCACGAAGTCGACGAGCGCGCCGACGGCTCCGGCATTGGAGCCGATAAATTCTGGATCTTCGGTCAGCTTCAAATCACGAATGACCGAAAGCGCGACGTTTTCCGATTTGAGGATCTCCACCTGGCTTTCGACGGCAGTCGAATCGACCGGGATATCGTTCATCACCGATTGCTGCTGGAAGACCTGAAACTTCCTGGTGTCGATGATCAAGGTGGCGAGCGCGGTATAGCTCGGGGCGGCTGTCAGAACATAGGCCAAGCCGGCCAGCAGGCCGATGGCCGCTGCGCCAGCAATGACGATGTACTGGCGGCGCAGATAGGCAACGAGCCCGTCGAACGTCTCGGCAAGCGAAGGTGTGTCGACCGCCGTGCTTCTGAGATCGACAGGCGGCGAAACTTGATTGCGCTGAAGCATGTCCTGCGAGAGCCGGTCCGATGCCCTTGATATGGCGCCAAATCATCAAAAATAAATGAGCGCGCAGGTCCTGGGGGGCCCGAAAATCGCCGCGCGCAGAGTTGGCCACCGTGTGAGCGGCGGCCCCCCAGATCGATTACGGAGAAACCGTCGTGATGATCGAGGTCGTCGAGGTGGTCGACGTCGTGGAGCCGGTCGAACTGCCTCCCCCGCTTGTGCCCGCGGTGAAGCTGAACTGACCGGTATTGACGCTGTTGCCGTTGATCGCTTCGAGGCCGCCGCCGCCTCCGGTGCCGGTCCCGAGACCTGTGGTCTGTCCGCCCGACGCGCCCGCGCTGCCTGCGCCGCCAGCGCCTGTCGCGGCCGTCCCGGTGTCCCCGGTCGCGGCGGCGTAGGCGACGATCGCGTCGAGATCCTTCGTTTCGGCAATGGCTTTCGCGATTCGCTCGGAATAGTCGCGGTTGCTGCGAACCACGATCCGGGCCGCCTGCCCAAGGCCAGCCGCGATAGCTGCCTTCTGATCCTTGTTGGCCTTCGCCAACAGCCCGATCAGAACATCAAGCGTCGCGGGATCGTTCACCGCCAGATCCCTGGTCTTCGCAATCAACTCCGCCCCGCCATTTGGATTCTGGGTCAGAACCTGCTCGGGGTTGGCTTTGAAGTTCGTGGCCTGATCGGCCGCCGACTGGACTACAGGCTGGGCCATTGCGACGGCACCAGGCCCAGCCAGCACCAGCGAGGCCACAGCGAGCCGCATTCCCACACCAACGAACCCAACAGAACGATGGAATTTCAACACGGCCGTCTCCTTCTCACACGCTAACAGTTTTTTAGCACAAAGCTGTTGGTCCGCCAACGAATTCACCGAACCTCGACGCCGTCCCGACAATCAGGGTTAAGCCCTGTGGCGATGCCGCGTTGGGCCGTCAGGCGATGGCGCGGACGCCGCGCCGGACCGAAAGGACTGCGCCAGGCCAACACCGACCAGCGCCGTAGCAAAAATGGTAAAGCCTGGAATCTGCAATGAAAAATCGATCGTGGAATGAAGGACCGCGGCTCCCAGGGTGCACAGGCCGACCACCGGGAAAATCACATCGCGACGGCGGCGGAACACGCCAAGTGTCAGGATTGTGCCACCTCCGATCAGAACAATGATAGCGGCCCCCAGCATTAACATTCCGCCGTTGGAAGCCAATTCGAGCAACGAATTGTGCGCCCGGTTCCAAGTCCCCATCAGCGAAATGTCGTCGGTACGATAGGCCGGATAAAGCCATTCGAACGTGCCAAAACCCGAACCCAGCCAGGCATGGTCGAGCGCCATTTTCCAAGTCGCGCGATAGGTCGACAGCCGTCCTTCATCCGACAGGCCCTGCGCGCTGAACCGGCTGCTGACGCCGCCGCCGAGCAAAGAGAGCAGCGCAAGCGCAATCGCTAGTCCCGCCGATCCTGCAATTGCGACACCGTAGTACCGCGGCAGTCGCCGATGGAAGAACAGGACGAAGGCCGCGACAGCAGCGACCAGCGACACCAGCACCGCGCCGCGCGACCCCGTCAGGAACATAGCGGACAGCGTCGTCAGCCAGCACGCCAGAAGCACCGTCGGTCGGCTGCCAGCCTTCTTGTGCAACCGCCGCAGAAGAGAGGCAAAGCGGAAACGATCCTCAGGCCAGTGCCGGTCAATGACTTCGCAGAACAACACCTGCCAGATGAGTGCGGAGCAACCGTAGTAGATGCCGGCCGTATTCCGATTGATGAACGGTGATGTGAGCGAGGTCAGATGCGCCTGCTTCTCGTAGACCAATAGGACGTGCGAGGGCTCGATTGCAAAGCTCGCCAGAGCCGTGATCGCGTAAACCAGGCCAGACGCTGCTGCCACGCTGACAACCTGTCGCGCCAATCGATGATCACCACCCACCAGAATTCCGCCCGACAAGGCAAGAAACCCGACGGCTCCCAGTCCCATGGCATAGAACGGCTGCCCGGTGACAACCGATCCGCCCGGCGGAGTGTCGCGCCCAAGAAGCTTGGCAGCATCCTGCATCAGGGGGTCCGGGGCGGAATGCGGCCATTGGACCCAGGCGAGTTGTTCACCGAGCGTCCACAAGGTCAAAGCAGCAAAGGCCACCAGCGCAGCGAGAAGGCCAACCTGAGCGCTGCGCAGATCGGCGAGCAGCAAGCCAGCAACCGCGACGCCGAGCGCGATCGTCGCCACCGTCAGAGCAATGGGACTGACTGATCCAAGAGGGAGAGGCGCCAGAACAATAACAGCGCAATAGAGCCAGAATGCGCCGCTATTGGTCAGCTGCGCCATCGGCGCAGCGCGCCGATGATGAATGATCGCGGTATCCATTTGCCACCGACGCCAGCCTCGACGCGGCTAGGGCGCGAGCTTGATGGTGTTGCGCAAGAGGGTCGCGTTATACGCCGCCACGATCGGATCGTTGACCGTCGCCGTCACGAGCCTGATCTGCTGCATGACCTTCGCATCCTCGACCGACGTTGCGTTCGACGCGTACAGCACGTCCTTGTTCCTGAGCTGGAAGCGGGTCGCCAGGAAGTAGCCGGCAGGATCGCGGAAATTGATGTTGTAGACAATCGGGATGATCGGGCCGGTAAACTTGCTCACGTCAACACCGAGCTTCGCAGCGACCTCCGGAAGCTCGCCACGATAGACGAAGACCGACGCCGGATCGGCGAGCGAGTCGTTCAGGCCGCCGGCCTTGGCAACGGCCTCGGCCAGTGAGATGCGCCAAGCCTCGAAGTTGAACTGCCCCTGCGCGCCTGAGGCGCCGAATGCGACGAAGGTCTGCGGCTCGCGGTACACATAGATCGTGTCGCCGGGGTGCACGAAGATGTTGCTCTGCGGCTCGTAGACGAGCTGCCCGAACGGCACCGTCGTCCGCTTGCCTTCACGCTCCAGCATCACCCAGGTATCGAATCCCTGCCCCTTGGGACCGCCGGCTCGGGTGATCGCATCAAGAATGTGCTCACCCGCGGCATTCGCAGGGAAACGGGCGGGACTATTGACCTCGCCAAGCACGCTGATCAGCGACGTCCGCTGCTCGATCAAGGCAACCACGGCCTGGGGCTCGATCGCACGGTTCTTCAACGCGTCGACAATAGACTTTTGCACCTCGGCCGGCGTCCGCCCCTTCGCGCGAACCGCGCCGGCATAGGGGACCGAAATATTGCCGTCCGTATCGACGTTCTGGTTGGGCAGCGTGATGTAGTTGCCCGGCCGCACGCCCGCTTCCGCAGGAATGAACAGACCACCAGCGGCCGCCTCGAAGATCGTCACGCTCACGACGTCGCCGACACCAAAGCGAATTTCTCGCGGAGCGGGTCCCTGGATTCCTCCGCCAAGCCGCGGAGCGAAAGAGGCCAGAACAGCCTCGGTCTCAGGCGTGATCTTCACGACGGCGTAAGGAAGACTTTCGGGATCTTTTTGCCCCGCCCTGACGTCCGCGCTCTGCGGACCGTTCGTGGGCGTGTAGAAGCAACCCGCGAGAGCGGAGGTCGCTGCAAAAACAAGAAAAATGCGTATCGATCTAATAATGGACATACCACCAGCCCCGAACTCTCGGTAGCATGGCGGCTGTTGCCCTCACAAGCGCCCGCTTAGGCGCGTGTTAAAGGCGCGAATGAATGTTAGCGAAGTGAGGCAATTTGGCTACAGTGGTCGGGGTAAAGACACAGTTTTCATGCGCTGATGACAGCTCCCCTGGGTTGGAGGCTATCCGATATGCTAAGATCGACGAGCATTAACAGTTTGAAGAATCATATCATCTCCCGGTTCTGCGGCGCTGCGGCAGGCATGGCAGTTGCGGTCGTCGCGCTCCCGCAGGGGTCGTCGGCGGCCGACCTGCCTGCCTATCCGGTCACAGCCCCACTAACAAAGACGGTCGAACCGCTTGGCCCGCATTGCCGGCGCGTCTGGCGCTGCCAGGGGGAAGTCTGCCAATGGAGAACGACCTGTGGGGGCAGCTGCCCGGACCGATTCTCCTGCTATCCGCTCTATGGCGCCTACGGTCCGTATGGCGGGCAGGGGTATTGGAGCGCCTACAGCTACACGCCGCTGAGCTACCGCTGAACCAAACCATCCGATCGGTCGCGACTCCGTCGA
The DNA here is from genome assembly GCF_000026145.1 of Bradyrhizobium sp. ORS 278. Classification (NCBI taxonomy): domain Bacteria; kingdom Pseudomonadati; phylum Pseudomonadota; class Alphaproteobacteria; order Hyphomicrobiales; family Nitrobacteraceae; genus Bradyrhizobium; species Bradyrhizobium sp. ORS 278. The sequence continues at coordinate 7,373,746 of NC_009445.1, forward strand.
CCTCTGTCGGGCTGCGCCGACGCTGAAGTTGGGTGGACGTTAACACTTGCCGCGGAGAGTCGGCGCCGGCAGAGACGAACGGACGCGCACTCCGCTCGTCCTCCCGGATCGCCCCCAAGACTCAGCCGACGTGCAGCCGACCGAACGGTTTTGGTCGTGACGCTTTCGGCCGAAGCGCGCAATTTCCGGACGCTCTCTTGAGGCCATGGAGGGCACTTTCCGGCGAGGCCGGAAGCCGATCGCGACGCCGATCGACCGTCATTGCCGCACGGGTCGAATGATCGCCCGGCAGGTCGTGGGGCGACGCAGGTGGGATGCAACAGGAAAGCCGGTCCGCTTGGGCCTTGGATGAGGTTCCGAGACATATCGTGTGGAAAGCGACCTTCTTCTTCTGCGGCCTGATCTGCGTCTCTCCCGGCCTCGGCCTTGTTTCCGAAGCGTTGGCCGTCGGAATATCCGCTGTAACGAGCGCAGCAGCGCTGATTTGGATTGCGCTTGCGATCCGGCCGCGTGAACTCGCCTTCGTGTCTCAGATCGGAATGGCGTTCCTGGCCGCCGCGAGCCTGCTGCCGATCTGGATGGCGTTTCAGACCCTTCCCCTTGGAGTCCTGGCACACCCTGTCTGGCTTCAGGCGGCGGATGCCTTGCAGCACCCGCTGAACGGTTCGGTGACGATCGACGCCGGCTTGACAGTCAGAACGATCCTGATCTGCTTGGCCGGCCTGTGCGTCGCCATCGTTGCGGCAGCGATCGCAGTCGATTCACGACGCGCCTCCTGGCTTGCCGGCGCGACGTTGGCGTCGGGGATCGCCCATGGCGTGACCACGAGCTTGGAGATTGCTTTGGCGAGGGCTGGGAACGAGCCAGCGATGAGCCCGCTGGTGCCACTTCTGATCATTCAGGTCGGGGTTGCGGATGCACTCGAGGTGCTCGGCACCCGCAAATCGACCATAAGAGCGCTGGCATTGCCTGCAGCGGCGGTCGCCAGCAGCCTGCTCCTTCTCGGATTCATTGCGCGAGACCGTGCCCTTGTGGCGGCCCTGGCCGGACTCTTCATTGTCTCTCTCGTATGGGCCTTCAAACGCTTCAGAGCTCCGGCGTTTGCTGCGGCAGCGACGGCGGCCAGCCTGATCGGCCTGGCCGCCTTCACAATGGTCGCGCTGCGACCGAACCCGGAGTTGCCTTTGGTCATCGGTTTTGCCGACCAGCAGGACGGCAACCTGCAGAGGTCCCTGGCCGTGCTCGCGGATGCTCCCGCCCTGGGAACTGGTGCCGGCACGCTTGCGGCACTGCTGCCGACCTATTCAGAATCCTCGACGGAATCCAGAGTTGCGCTCAGCACAGCCGCCGCGGGCTTCGTCGTTGAATTTGGCAAGTTCGCGGCACTGGTCTTCGCAGCGGGACTCATGGTGCTCGTCGGCATCTTCTTTTTGGGAGCGCTCGATCGCGGCAGGGATTGGTTCTATTGCGCGGCGGCGGGCGGCGGCCTTGTCGCGCTCATGGTCGGATCGTTTCGAATGCCGACTATGTTTTCGACATCCGATGTATTCGTGTTGGGAACGGTGCTCGGCTGCGCGATCTCGCAGCGAGTGAGCCGCACGAGATCGCAGGACTTCTAAGATCATGTGGAAGACTCTCAGGTCATTGATGCGCAGGCCGGAGACTGAACAATCCGACGACAACATCGTGTGCATCTATGCAGTAGGCGATGTGCACGGGCGTCTCGATCTTCTCTCAGAGACGTTGTCTAAGATCGATGCCGACGTAGAAATCACGCATCCTCGGAGGTGGGTCGAGGTTTTTGTGGGCGACTATGTCGATCGCGGGGCCGATTCGTTCGGCGTCATCGACGCATTAGCCGAAAGAGCGCGGGCTCCGCATGTCGTCTGTCTGCGCGGCAACCATGAACAGATCTTGCTGAACTTCTTCGCGGACCCGAGTCTGCTCAAGTCATGGCGCCAATTCGGTGCGCTGCAGACACTGCAGTCATACGGCCTCAAACCGTCCGCCAATCCTGATCTCGACGAAAGCTTCCAGCTTGCGGATCAATTACTCCGCGCGATGCCGTCGTCGCATCTCCAGTTTCTGCAGACGCTTCCGACCTCGTTCTCATTCGGTAATTATTTCTTTGCGCATGCCGGTATAAGGCCGGGAGTTCCGCTCGCGCAGCAGCAGGATCAAGACCTCCTGTGGATTCGTGAGGAATTCCTGCTCTGCGACGATGATTTCGGCCAGGTGATCGTGCATGGGCACACGCCGGCTCGGGCCCCTGAGGTGCTCCACAATCGTATCAACCTCGACACGGGTGCCTATGCCACTGGCCGGCTGACCTGCGCGCGGCTTCAGGGACGGCAAATCCGGTTCCTATGAGCGAAACGATTCCAGTTTCCGTCGCACCGACGGACTCGCCCCGAAGCCGACGCGGCATCCCTCTCGCCATCGGTGGGCTGACGCTTCTGCTGTCACTCTGGTGGAGTTGCGCCGATGCGCTGAGCGGCCGTCCGCGGCTCGCCGCGGAGATCGGCGCGGTGCGCACGAACCTTTGGAAGCTCGCCGGCGCCTCCGCCCTCTCGCCCGGAAACACCGCTACGGACGACGCCGCCCCGCTTTACGAACGGGCTGTCGAAACATCACCGATGGACTCGGAGGCATGGCTCGGCCTCGCGACAGCGACTGAACGATTTTCCTGGATCAATCAGAGGTCGTCCCGAGCGCTCAAAATGTCCTATTACACCGGCGCGCACCTCAGGAGCTTGATGGCAGATCGGCTCCTCCTGATGGCCCGGATCGACTCGACGAACGATCCGGAACTTCGCGACATGCTCGCCAGCCAGACCGCGCTGATCCTGTCGCGACTGCCGGACCTCAGGCCGGCGATTGGTCGCGCATATCTCGCGGCAGGGGAGGCCAATCGCCGGATCATTGCCCAGACGACAAAGGCAGCCGGAACCGACATTCAGACTCTGATACGCGGCAACTAATCAGCATTGCTCAGAAAGAAAACGCGGACCGTCCGCAGCAGGATGTGTAGATCGAGCGTGAAGCTCCAGCTCGAAATGTAGGCCAGATCGTGCTCGACCCTTTTCTGCATGTCCTCTACGGCCGGAGTGGGCCCCCGCAGACCGCGAACCTGCGCCAAACCGGTGATGCCCGGTTTGACATGTTGCCGGTAGGCGTAGCTCGCAATGAGCTTCGAAAACTCGCTATCATGAGCAATGGCATGCGGCCTTGGCCCGACAAGCGACATCTCGCCGCGGAGAACGTTGAGCAGCTGCGGCAATTCGTCGATGCTTCGCCGCCGCAGGATGCGCCCAACCCGTGTGACACGCGGGTCATTCGGCTGCGCCTGCTCGACCTTCGGCCCATCCTCCTGGACGAGCATCGTACGGAATTTGAAGATCCGGAATGTTCTTCCGTCGAACCCGTTTCTCCGCTGCCGAAAAATGATCGGTCCGGCCGAGTCGAGCTTGACCGACAACGCGGCCGCCACCATCACCGGGAAGAAGACAATCAACAGAGCCGATGCGGCCAGGATGTCGAATGCTCGCTTGCAGGTCCGTTCAAGTCTGGATAACGGCGCACGCTGCATTTCGACCGTTGGAAGCGGTCCCGTCGCCAGGATCGGCAGCGACAGGAACTGCTCTGCGGTCTGATCCGGAAGGAGATGAATCGGCAGCGGAGAGGCGCGGAACAGTTCGCAAATCCGATAGATGCGCGCCTCATCACTCCATCGCAGCGCAAGCACGATTTCGTCGACCCTCAGTTCCCGAGCCCTCTGAATGACGGCCTGAGATACGGCACCGTCTTCACTTGCAGCGTCGCTGTCAGGCTTCGCCGACAAGAAGATTCGATGAACCTCCGAGAGGCCATAGTTCTTCAACAGATCCACCGGGCGCAGACGAGACAGTTCGTCCGGCGATCCGACAACGATCGCCCTTCGGGTCGCGAGCACACCGCGATCAATCGCCTTGCGGAGAGGTCGCTCGAAAACGGCTCGTCCCACCACCAAGGCGGTGCAGCCGACGAAACCGAACACGATCATCGAGCCGCGCGACACCTCCGCGCCGGCCTTCAGCAGAAACAGGATGAGCGTCAGGAACAGGACGACCAGAAGCCAGCCGCAGATCAGCCGGCTCCAACGCCGGTCCAGGCCCGCCAACACCGGCGCATCATACAATCCCTGGGATTTAGCAATGAACATGTGAAGAACGGCCGCGAAGATGCCGATCCCCACGAAGCTCTCGAGCTTCTGGAATACGCCGTAATAGGTAATATGATAGGCATAGCCGGCGATCAGGCTTGCGCCGAACACCACCAGCATTTCGTAAACGATTGCAAGGAGCTCGAGCAGCCCTACGTTTGCCGACGCTGCGCCGAAATATATCGCTGTTCGCCGCTCCGCCCTTGATTCCGATAGCTCGGTCACGGAGAGTTAACACCTATTAACGTTTCAGCGGATGGTTATCAGTCCGTTAGCGACGAGGCAAGCTGCTCCGAGCGGCGCCAATGGGTCAAACTCGACCTGCACACACCGCGTTTGACGATCAGTCGGCGTCATATGGCACCACTTCGCGGTCGGATGAGGTCGCTAACGGGGGTCCCGCAGCGCTCAATAGCTGACAAATCTCGACCGAACATCGTCCAGAAGGCTGCTGCCATCTGGACCCGACCGATGGCCGCTGACGAGGGAACCAAGCGACTGACGGGCTTGCCCAGGCTCAACCCCGGCCGACAGTCTTGTCCCGACCGCTCAAGCCAAGCCGCTCCTCGATTTTCATCTTCTCGAGGAGCAGATCGGTCACGATGCGTCTCAAGCGCTCGTTCTCGACCAGCAACTCGTCGATTCGCTTTTCATCAGCGTCCGCCTTCTGTTCGAAGACCCCGCGGATGGCTGGTTCATCAGATCCCCGAAGAAGCCCAGTCCCGATGACGGAAGATTGCGATTTGCGCCACCGATGATAGGTCATCACGCTGACCCCGAGCGCCTTGCAGGCTTTTGCCTGCGATTGACCGCTCGCGATCAGGTCTCCCGCCTGGCGCAGCTTAGCTGCGATTTCTTCTGCCGAATGCCGCTTCATCTGGGTTCGTTCAGTCCAAGGCTTCGAAACTTCCACCCAGCGACGCCGGGACCGGAATTCGGCAGGGAGGACATCTGGTAACATTATATATTATCAAAACCCCCTCCGTTAAGAGACGTTTCCATTCCCCACCATAATTATCGCACCCTTTTTGCCCCTATTGGGGCCGAACGCGGGCTGTTGAGGGGGGAAAGGAGGGCGGAAACGGCTCCGAACGACGGTATGGAAGCCTTGTTTCCGCCCTGGACTCGCCGAGTCTGCGGCGATCGAGACGATCAAGAGAGACGCGCAATTGTGAACTGGTTCACAATTTTCCCCAGCTCCGTGTAGTAGCGTGACCGGGCATGCAAGCTCGGTTGAGCAACGCGCCAGAATATGTGCTAAGTTGCAAATCATATAGGCACGGACTACCAAAGGTACCGATCTACACTCCATAGGTTTTGATATTTCGGGGTCTAGCTCAACGAGCTCAATAATGGCAAAACAATCCAAGGCGTTAAAACAGGCGATCCCGACAGGCGTACCGAGCGAGAAGCTCAAAAGGCTTGTTCTCGAAAATCTGGAACTGAGGCAGACCGTCGCCGACTTGGCACTGGAAACTGCAATCCTGAAGGAAGCCCTGACCCACGACGCAACGCACAAATCGCTGCGAAGAGAAGATCTTCATTAGTGGTGGCAGACAGGGGTCCGGCTGCGCCGCGCCAGATGCGGCGTCGCGCTCAAGAGACTGATTACGATCGAAACGGCGCTTGAACCGATCCATCGCGAACTGCGATGACATCGGGTCGGTTCACTGATTAATAGCCCTGTCACCGCCATCGAGAATTCTGAGAATTTGGCAGCCTCCAATGGCTCCCACTGGTGGCTCCCACTGGTGGCTCCCACTGATGGCTCCCCTTAATGGCTCCGCCGCCAGCGCCGACCTCGGCAAGTGTGGTAATTCTCGGCGCTCGGATCGAGATCATCCGCCTGCTCTCGCAGCACCTCGATCTCCACAAGGAGCGAAACCACCTTCTCGCGCAGCAGTCGGTTCGCGTCGGACAACTCGTTGATCCGCCGGACCGAGCGCAACAGCGGAATTAGGCGCGGCTTGTTCGAGTTCACCATCGGGGAAATGTTTCCATTTCTTTATCGTATGGTATGCGCACCCCGGCGCGTAGTTCAACGAAACTTCTGTCTTAAGGTTAGAATCGCTCGACAGAGACTGACGAACGTCGCCGCGGCCAACTCATAAATCCCCGCACTCGTTCCCCGCCCGTGGACGCAACTCGGCCACGTCCGGAGCCAGTGACAATATCCAAACCTTATAACAGGATCGCGAAACTGGCCTGCCCGGTTGCGGCGACCGGCGCCGCGCGCTTCACCCGCCAACGAGACTTCCATCATTGCGCCCCGTTTCGCTACCGCGGCGACGGCAGCGCCTCCAAGATCAACTGTCCGGCCGCCTCGCGTCCGCGGAGCACAAAAGCTCCCTTGTTGGTGACGATCACATCGCCAACTTGAAGTGTCTCGTCGCGCAGGATGCGTTCCGTCGCAAGATCGTCGGGAGATGGCGCTGGCAGATCTGTCTCACGCGGCCGCGCTGCAGCGTCGCGCCGGGCGCGCTCGGCGCGCTGACGCGCCTGTCGTATTCTTTCCTTCCAGGCCTCACGGGAGATTGCGCTGTCGAGCGGAACCGTCTCCGCAGCTTCGGTCTGATCGGGAGTCTCCGCGTACGCAGCCGGCATGAGCGCCGGAAGCGCAAGTCCGATCAGGATCAGCAAACATGATCGAATGACGTCAATCGACTGCGCGACGCGGTCCCGCGCCATCTGGGCCGCCGACATTCCCGTGACGATCGCTGTCACCGCGTCGAGATGACGATGCGTTCCTTTACCCGTCGAACAGTGCGGCCTCGCTGAAGGCGAGGTCGCCGAGGCGTGGTGCATGGGGACCTTTTGCATATTTGCGTCCGCGTCTTTCCGAGTACCAGCCAGTGATTATCTTCATCGGCCCATTGGCGTCGAGCCGGACCAGCGCGCCACCCTTTCGCGCCAGGAAACGTCCGAGATTCCCAGCATTGAGCTCGATATCGGCTAGATCGCGACAGTAGAGCAACCGATGGACTGGCAGAATATTCTTCACGTGGTGCTTTTGGAACACGAACGGATGCGCCCGGTCGGCATCACGCGCTACCAGACTGAGACAGCCCCAGCCAGCATGTGCCCGTAGGAGATCGGACTCGTAGGGCGACAGGCCGACACGCTCACGCTCCGAAAAAGCCTCGACGGTCACGCCGGCGCGCGGCTTCGCCAGTGCGAGCGCCGCGTAGATCTGGCCCTTGCAATAGACCGAGAAGCCCTGTGCCTCGACCTGCGGCCAGGTGTGCGGCGCGGGGGTGATGTTGAAATAAGTGACGGTCTTGTCGCGCGTCGCGGCGCGCACCAGCATCGAGCCGAAGGCGCGGAACGGCGGCTCGACATACCAGCTCGAGACATTGGCCCTGACGATGGATACGCCGTCATCGGCCTGGACGTTCGAGAACAGCAGCAGGACGACGCCGACCGGCATGCCCTGATGATCGAGGCAATAGCCGTAAGCCGGGTAGCCTGCCGGCCTCGGCCGCGCGGCGTGACGCTCCAGCCCGCGCAGCCAATACGCTTCGCTGCGGAAGGCAAAGCCGCGCGTCAGCAGCGCCGCGACCGCCGGCAGGTCCGCCGTCTTGATCTCGCGAACGCGCACGCCCGCAGCGGGCTGCGTCGCTGCCCTATCGTCGTCTCCACTCTCAGCCTTCCTGATCGGCTGCATTCCAGCCTCAACCCCAGCGACGTCCCGCGCGCCTTGCGCGGGATGGACCCGTCATGGCTGCAATTAGCGTAAAAAGATCGAGTAGCAGTGAACCGCGTCGTGTGGACCTTTCCACTCAGTTAATGGAATTGCTGAAAGGCCGTCGCCGTCGGCCTTCGGCGTCGGCTTCGTGACGGCAGATCACGGTCTGGGTAAGCGAAACATGTAAGTCTCGTTGCCGCTGAGCCCGTCGACGAAGAGACGTCCCGGCGCGGCGTCGATGCGACGCTGCAGACCGTTCCAGCCCCACACCTCGACGCTGCGCGCCCAGGCCGGCAGCTCGATCTCGACGGCACGGCCCGGGCGGTCGGTCCAGCCGGCAATGTTCTGCCAGACGATCAGATCGGCATCCGCGCCGCTCAGCGTATACAGTGCCAGCCGCCGATCGATCGACACGATCTTCATGTGGCCGGCGAGTTGCAGCACGGTCTTCAGAACCGCGCTGCGCGCCTCCGGCACCCATGGATCCTTGCCGCTGGCCATCGCATAAGCGAGCCCGTCGACATCGGGCGTGTCGCCGAGGTTCCAGGGAAACGCGATGACGGACACTGGCGTCCGGCCATCCGTCCCGACGACGGCGAGCTGATCCCAGATCGCGCTCAGAAACAATTTGGCGGTGGTCTCCTCGCTCTCCCAAGCGCCGGCCCGCGCGACGTTGAACTCGGTGCTGTAGAACTTCACCTCACGGGTGAGACCCATCGCCTGCTTGATGCGATCGAAGCACGTCTGCACCGAAAACGCGCGCCCCCTGGACATCGGATACCAGCGATCGTTGTAGTAGGTGTGCAGGTCGATGCCGTCGAGCCGGCCGTCCGCGAGCAGATCGGCAATCGCGGGGCCGTAACCGCGCAGCGTGGCGTCACCATGCGAGTTGCAGGTTGCGAAGCCGCCGGGAACCACGCGCAGCTCGGAATCCACGCTGTGGACGCCGTCGGCCAGTCCCGCCAAGGCGTCGTGATAGTCCCGGTGCGGGATCGTCGCCTGCACGTCGGGCTCGTTGATCGCGGTGAAGATCGTTGCGCCCCAGTCTGGAATGCCGTTCTCCTGGCCCCAATCGCCGCCGGGCCGAAAACGCTGCGCCATCGCCTTCCCGGCTGCGAACCAGTCCTGATAGGAGCCGATCGGCTGCGGCGGATCGAGCGTCTGATAGCTGCCCTCATATTCGAGCAGAATCACCGGCGTGATACCGTTCTGGTGCGCCTCGAGCATGGCGGCATCGAAGTCGTGCGGCGTCGGCACCCGCGCGAGCGTACGCCAGCCGTAGGAATCCATCCGGCCCATCCCGGCCCCGACGCCGTGCAGCGCCTGATAGAGCTGCGCGCTCCTGCCGGCGAGATGCGTCACGAGATTACCGCCGCCGATGCGATCGCGGATCGCGGGACCGATCATATCATCGGCGAGCCCCGGCCGTGCCAAGCCAAACGTTAAGAACGCGATGCTAATGAACAGCAGGTTGGAACGAAGTCGCAAGATCTGATCCCGTAGATTTCCGTAATGGCTTTTGAGATCGTCCAGGTCGTTCAGGAGATAAGCAACGCCGGCGGCGTGGAAACCGTCGCCATCGAGCTGGCGCGCGTTTTCGGCCGGAATGGTTTATCGAACGTCGTGCTGGCGAGCGCGGTCGCCGAGAATCTCGACCAGTCCATCAAGGTCGAGCGCGTTGCGCCATGGCTGGCGCGGATTCCGACCCGCGGACTGTTCCGTCACATCGGCCGCGCCATCGTGGTGCCGCTGTTCACCCTGGCGGCGACGCGGGCGTTGGCGCGCCATCCCGACGCCGTCGTCATCAGCCATGGTGACAGCCTCAAGGGTGACGTGCTGATCGTGCATGCGGTCAACGCGCAGAGCCTGGCCGAGAAGCGCGCGGCCGGCAGCTGGCGCTGGCTGCTCAATCCGATGCATCTCTGGGTCGCCTTGCGAGACCGGGTCATGATCGGCGGCCTACGCTATCGCGCCTTCGTCGCCGTCTCCGAGCGCGTGACGGCGGAGCTGCAGCGCTTCTACCACGTGCCGCCCGCGCGCATCCACGTCATCTCCAACGGCATCGATCTCAACCGGTTCAAGCGCGACGAACGGGCCGGCCAAGCCATCCGAAGCGAACTCGGCATTCCGGCGGAGGCACGCGTGCTGCTGTTCGCCGGCCACGAATTCAGCCGCAAGGGATTGGCGCACGCGGTCGGCGCGTTGGAAAAGCTCGGCGACGATGTCTGGCTGCTGGTGGCAGGCTCGGACAATCCGGCCCCCTACCGGAAGCTTGCCCAAAGGTCGCGCGGCCGGCTGGTTTTCGCAGGTGCCCGCTCCGACATGCCGGCGCTCTATTCTGCCGCCGACGCCTTCGTGCTGCCGACGAGCTACGAAACATTCTCGCTGGTCTGCATGGAAGCGATGGCCTGCGCGCTGCCGGTGTTCGCAACGCCGGTCGGGGGCATCGAGGATTATCTCTACGACGGCATCAACGGCTTCCGTATCGCGATGGACGCCGACGACATCGCGACGAAGGTCGGCGCCGCCTTTGCCGATCCCGCGCTGATGCAGCGGCTTAGCGAGGGCGCGCGGGCAACCGCTGAGGCCTATGGCTGGGACCAGGTCGGGCTGAAATACATCGAGCTGCTGCGACGGATCGATGCGGCCAAGCGCGCGCCGAGCCGGTCCGCCATGGCGCTGTCAGCGAAAGCATAGTATACAGCGGCCAAACTGCAGCCCGGATGAGCGCACGGACTTCCGGCTTCAAATGCACGAGTCCCCGGATATCGCTGCGCTCATCCAGGCTCCGATGTCACTGAAGCGCTTTGACCGGCCGTGACACGAAGGATCCATAGGCCGAGCGCGCCGTGTCGGCCGCCCGGCAGGCGTCTTCGATCGCGATTGCCACCGCATCGTAGGTGAAGCGCTCGATGACATTCGTCCGCGCGGCCTGCGATCGCGCCGCCAGCTGAGCGCGATCTGCGGCGAGTTCATCGATGATCCGGCACAGGCGTCCCGGATCCTGCTCCGGCACCACCCAGCCGCCGTCGCCGATCACGCTGGGAATGGCGCCGCAAGTCGACCCGATCACCGGGATGCCACAGGCCTGGGCTTCGATGATGACGCGGCCGAATTGCTCCCGCACCGCGCCGGTCGTGCGCGTCAGCAGCAGCAACGCATCGAGGCCGCGCAGGAAGGACGCCACTGCGGCAGGCGCAGCCCAGCCCTGGAACTCGACGCGACCGCGCAGGCCGAGGTCGTCGACGCGCTGGCGCAGATGCGCCTCATGCGGTCCCTCGCCCATGATGCTCAGCGTCGCCGCCGAATGGCTGCGCGCGAGCGCCTCCAGCGCATCGTCGAGCCCCTTCTCGACCACCAGACGTCCGACATAGCCGAGCCGCAACGGAACATCGGCCCGCTGCAGCGACGGCGCGTCCGCCGGCCTGAAGGTGGCGAGATCGACGCCGTAGCCGATCGGCGTCACTGGTCCGGTGTAGCCGCTTGCCCTGACGACGTCGGTCGCATCGGGGCTGCGCGACAGGATGTGATCCGTGCGGCCGAGGACATATTTACGGATCGCCTCGAACGGCGGCGGAAGCCGCTTCAGAATGTTCTGATCAACCTCCAGAACCAGCGCCGCGCGGCCGCGCAACAGCTGCGCCTGCAGCGCCACGATGCTCCATGGCTCCTCCCAGAGATGGATCACGTCGGGATCGAGCTCGCGCAGCAGCCGGCGGAGCGCCGGATAGAAATGCAGATACCACTTCATCGGCCCGGCCTCGGGCAGCCTGATCGGCAGCCGATGCACCGGAAACCCCTCGTCGAGCTGTGGCGCCGTGATCGTGCGGCCGAACTCCTTCCAGACCTCGGGCATGACCAGATGCAGATCGATGTCGGGACGAGATGCGAGATGGCGGTAGCGCAGCCGGCCAGCCTCGCTGCTGGTGGCGGGATGCGCGATCGAGACGATTCTCAGGCGCCGGCTACACACGGCCCATCACCCGCGCTGCCGTGCCGCTGAGGCCGGTGAGGTGCAGCTCCATCGCGCCGAGGCTGCGATGCGCGCCGTTCATGGTGTTGCGCGGAATCGAGAACGCATCCTGACCGGCGTGCACCAGGCCCTTGCGGGTCGTCGCAGCGCTGGAAAATCCTGCCTCGCGCGCCAGCGCGAAATCGCGCGGTCCGCAATCCGCGGCGCGGCCATAAGGAAAAGCGAAATGCTTGACGTCGATGCCGAGCCGCGCGTTCAGGCGCAGCCGCGCATCGGCCAGTTCCTTCAGCGCGTCCTCGGGCGAGAGCGCGGAGATCCGGGCATGCGACACCGTGTGCGCACCGATCTCCACCAGCGGATCCGGCACGAGCGTCTCGAGCATCTCCCAGGAGATCGCGTGCTTCCAATGCATGGCGTCGATGTCGATCGCATTGGCCGCGCAGAAGGCGGCGTAGCAGCCCGCGGCCTGCGGTCCGTCCCAGCACGCCGCGATGTCGGCGAAGACGGCGCGGCGCTGCTCGTCGCTCGAGAGCATGATGCGCTCACCGTCGATCCAGAGACTGTCCTTGTTCGCCAGCGCATCTTCAAGGCCGGCGGCCCAGAGCGGCAAGGTGCCGTCGGGAATGCCCGTGGTCACGAACAGCGTCACCGGCACGTTGTGCCGGCGGAACACCGGCACCAGCAGCTCGAACGTGTCGCGATAGCAATCGTCGATCGAGAAATTCACATAGCGGCCCGCCGGCTCCTCGGCCGCGGAACGGCGCAACGCATCCTCCATCGTGACGACATCCCAGCCCTGCTGCACGACGTAGCCGAGGAATCGATCAAGAAAATCCGCATCGACATAGAAGTCGCGATTGGGCAGACGCTCCCACTGCGCGGACGGCGCCGTGCGATGAAAGGTCAGGCAGCAGCCGCGCGGACCGAGCACACGATCGACGGCCTTAGCAAGCGGCAGGACGAAAGAGCTGGAGGCCATCATGGCCTTGGCTGCGGCGAGGGCCAGAATGGTCAACTCAGCTCTCCCTTCATCTTGAACGTGCGACGTACATGCCGGAACGCCGCGCCCACCGCGTTCGGCAGCAGAATGCCGATCGCGAAGGCGAGGCAGACAAGATAGGCGATGCCGCCGGCGAACAGGCGCGGCAGCAGGCCCGGCACGGCGTTCTGGATCATCAGGCCGAGCACCGCCATCAACGCGGTCGGCAGCAGCGCCAGACCGATCACCAGCAGCAGCCTGCGCGCGTCGCCGAGCACGAACACCACGCCGAGCAGCAGCACCAGGCTTCGGATCGCCTCGCCGATGCCGAGCAGCTGCATGCCCGCAGCAGGCGAAGGCTCGAACAGCGGGATGAGCAGATTGAAGCTCATATTGGCGAGATAGGCCGCGACGATGATCAGGGCGGCGACACCATTCCGGCCCGCGCCGTTGAGCAGACGGATCAGGATCCAGCCGAGCGTCGCGGCCCAGATGCCGCAGGCGATGCCTTTTAGCGCATGCGACGTCAGCAGCAACGCCTCGTCGCCGAACGCACCTCGGAAATAGATCAGGCGCACGATGTCGGTCGAGAACACCAGCAGGAACGCCGACGCGGGCAAGGTCAGCGCCAGCAATGGCCGCAGCAGCGCCTCGGTCTGGGCGCGCGGATCGCGCGGCGCGTGCTGCGACAGCACGGCCATGCCGAGCGGCTGACTGATCAGGAGCAGCGCGCTTTCCGTCAATGAGCGGGCGTAGTCCAGCGAAGCGACGGCACCGGTGGTCAGCCGCGATGCGGTCAGGCGTTCGATCCAGACATTGCCCTGCTCCGCGAGCGGCAGGGCGAGCAACACGCGCAGCCGGCGGAAGAACTCGATGCCCTTGTCGACGATGATGCTGGTGGTCAGGCCGGAGAAGCTCAGCTCGCCCTCGCGCCACAGTGAGATCAGCCCCCATGCCGCCAAGCCGTTGAAGGCCACCGTGAACGCGCAGGCGAGCATGTAGGGGTCGCCGCTGAGCACGAGCAGGCCGATGCCGGCGATGACGGCCACGTTCAGCAGGCTGGCGCGAATATTCGTCAACCGCGTGCGGCCGAGCGCGATCTCGCCCGCTGCAAGCACGTTCAGCACAGCCGACGCCGGCATGGCGAGCGACATCATGCGAACGAAGTGCAAGGTCAGCTCGCGGCCTTCGTCCGAAAAGCCGCCGACCACCGCGTTCACCCAGAGTTCGCCGAGCAGCAGGATCACCGCCATCACAAGCGTCGAGACCGCGCCGATCACAATCGCAAGCGCACCCAGGCTGCGCGCGGCATCGGGCCGCTGCAGCGCCTCGCGATGCATCGGGATCATGATCGCAGGCACGCTCTCGTTCTGCAGAAAGGCGAGCGGAATCAGCACGGCCGCCATGGCGGCGCGAAAGCCGTCGGCGATCAGCGAGGCACCGAGCACATGGGCCATCAGCACCTCCCGGCCGAAGCCGAGCAGCTTGCTGGCGAGCGCACCGCTGATCAGGAGCGCGCTGAAGCGCCGAAGCGAAGGGCCGGAGGCGTTCACGCCGGATCCTCCATGACACCGGGCGGCACGAGCAGCACCGCGAACGTCCAGAACAGGAAGCCGTTCTCGCCGGACGTGATGTTGGCGAGCGGCAACTGGATCAGCGCCCCGAGCGCAAGCGCGCCGACGATGACGGCGTCCGGGGACCGGTCGGACCAGGCGGAGGCGAGCGCGTTGCCGATGGCCCAGAGCAGCGCCGTCAGGCAGAAGCCGCCGACGACGATGCCCATCGTCAGCCAGCAGGCGATGATCATGCCGTCGATCGGCATGGCGCCGGCAGCGCCGACGTCGGTGATGGTAAAGCCGGTGCCGAACAGCGAGCTGTCCGGAAGATTCCACAACGTCACGAATTCCTGCAGCCGTTCCTGCGCGCTGCCATCCTGTGTGCCCTCGCCGAGCGAGGACAGCCGATCCGCAACGACATCGCCGAAGGGCGTGAGCGTCGCCGCCAAGACGACGGCCGCGGCGATGCTGACGAGGATCAGGCCGGCGCGGCGGCGCGTCTTTGCGAACAACAGACAGAACAACAGGCCTACCGCGAGCGAGATCCAGGCGGTACGATACATCGAGAGCAGGAAGCCGAGCCCGGCGGGCAGCACCAGCAGCAACGCCGGCTTGGCCCGTCGGCCGAAGGCGATGAGCAGCAGGCCTGCCGCGGTGAAGGTCGCGTAGGCCGCGGGTGCATTCATCGTGCTGAAGGAGCGCACACCGTAGGGCACGGGCTGGCCGATCGAGATGATCGGCGCGAACTCCATCCAGTAGCGATCCCAATCCGGCGGATCGATATATTGATAGAGCGCGTAGAGGCCGGTGATCGGAAGGATGATCACAAAGGCCGACGTGGCCGCATCGATCAGCTCGCGCCGGTCGGCGCTCAGCATCAGCACCGCGGCATATAGCAGCGGCGCCAGCCATTTCAGCGGACCGGAGGCCGCATTGTTCCAGTCCGCCTGTGCCAGTGAGAGCAGACCTGCATAGACGACGCAGACCGCAACGATGCCGAGCGGCCAGACCCAGCGCGCCGGCACCTCTCGCTCTACCAGCAGCCGCGGCAGCGACAGCACCGGCGCGAGGATCGCGAACAGCGGACCGATCAGCATCAGGCCGAGCTGATCATAGCCGGCCGAGAGGTCGACGATGCGCCGCACGAAGGGCGCGAAGCTGAACAGGATGAGCGCAGCCTGCAGATGCACGGCAGGTCCCTGCCGCCACGCGTACCAGCCAGCACCGCCGCAGCCGAACACGAACAGCGCCCGCGATGCGCCGCCGAGGACGCCGGCCGCGAGCGCCGTGGCCATGAGGACGGCGATCGCCGCAGCCCAGCCGGGAACGCGCCAGTCGCGCGCGGCCGGCGCGGATGTGAGGATCGTGCTCACACCGCCGCTCCCGCACGAACATTGCGGATCAACAATCCGATCGAATCGAGCATGCGCGACAGGCTGTAATGTGTCCGCGCGCGGCGCGATGCGTAGACGAGCTGCGGCTCGAGGATCGCCGGCTCCGACAGCACCGCGTCCAAGGCTTCCGCCAGCGCCCGCGCATCGCCCGGAGGCACGAGCAGTCCGGCCCGTCCATGTTCCAGAATGTCCGGCGCAGCTCCCGCATCGGTGGCGATGACCGGCACACCCGCCAGCATCGCCTCGACCAGCGTGCGGCCGAACGGCTCCGGATCGATCGATGGATGGACCATCACGTCGACAGCCTGCATCAGCAGCGGCACGTCGCGGCGGTGACCAAGGAAATGAATGCGGTCGGCGAGACCGAGCTCGGCGACCTGCCGCTTCAGCTGCGCCGCATAGTCCTGTTCGCCGAACAGCGCATCGCCGACGATGACGCCATGCACGCCTGGCAGTTGGGCCAGCGCTTCGACCAGGACATGCTGGCCCTTCCATTGGGCGAGCCGGCTGAACACGCCGACCAACGGTCCCGACGGCAGGCCGAGCCGCTGCCTCAGTTCCTGCCGCGACACCGGCACGGGTTCGACGGACAGACCGTTGGGCACGATCTCCACGAGCGCGCGCCGTCCACCCGCCGCGATGAACGCGGCAGCTGCCGCTTCCGACGGGACAATGACCTTCGCGGCGACGCGATTGGCCAGGAACACCTGCGTCCGGCGCTGCATCGCGCCGAAATGCACCGGGCTGATGATGTCATGCAGATGCCAGATCAGCGGCTTGCGCGCGACGACATTGGCGATCGCAGACAGCACGAAGGCCTTCTGCGAATTGGCATAGACGACGTCATGGCCGCGCGCGACGCGCGCCAGTTCGGCGGTGATCGCGGCCAAGCCGCCGGCCAGCGGCAAGGCCTTCATCCACGAGCTGTCGCGCCGGAACGTCGACAGGCCGAGACCCCAGCGCGACGTGATCACGGACAGGCCGCGCTCGGCGAGCGCCTGGGCAAGCGGTCCGCGCTCGAACAGGAACGCCGAAGACTCGTTGCGCCCCTGCACGACGTCGAGCAGGATCAGCTCGGCGCCGCCGATCTGTCCGGTGTGATCGACAAACAGGACGCGTTCGCGCGACATCATCCGGCCTCGGCATAGGCTGCAGCCGCGACCGGGTGGGACGCCACGCGCTTCTCGGACTCGGTCATCGTGACGACGATGCCGACATCGCCGGCGCCCAGCGCCCTGCTCCGGTTCACCGTGGTCACGGCGGGCTCGATCAGCGACCGGTCGCTGCGCACGCAGACGATCGCCCAGTCGATGCCCGCCAGGAAATCGGCGCGGGCCGGCAGCGGGGTGTCGATCAGGATGACGTCGTAGCCCTCGACTCCGGATAGCAGCGTCTCAAGCGTGATGGCTTCGAGAATATCCCCGACGGCTCCGGATGCGGCGCCGAGCGGCAGCACATCCAGATGCGGATGCTCAGTCGTCAGGACTTCCGCACGTAGCGGCCTGCCCAGCTCCAGCGCGCGCAGCCAGCCACGCCCCGGCGGCAGCATCATCACTGGCGCGAAAGCGGGATTGGCGAGATCGCACTCCACCAGCAGCACGCGAGATCCCGCGGCGGCAAGATGCTCGGCAAGCGCGCAGACCGTCACCGTCTTGCCATCGCCGGCTTCCGGCGAGGTAACCGCGATGCGCTGCGGCGCTGTGGCCTGATCAAGGCCGAGTTCGTGGACGAGGTCGTGCAGCGTCTGCTGGAATTCGCCATCCTCCGAAGCAAGGCGCAGGACCTGCGGAACCGCGAGCGGCTGATAGCCCTGCAGGATCGCTCCGAGCGCGGACATCTGCCGCAGCGTCTTCAGCCGCGGCAGGCAGGTGAGGATTGAGACATCGGCCACGCTGGGAAGATGCGACCTCCGCTCGGGAGACGATGATGGCGCGCTCGATACCGTCGGCGCGACCACCGGCTCCGCAAGATCAGGGACGCTCGCCGGCGCATCGGCCACCGGGGCGAGCACGACGTCGTTGACCGGCTCCGCAGCAGCCGGCGCGCGCTTGAGCTTCGGACCCAGGCGCGCGAGCTGATCGGCGAGCAGCGCAGCCGCGACACCGAAGATGATCGCAAGCGTCAGGCCGGCCGCGAGGAACGGTGCCTTCTTCGGGAAGAACGGCTTGCTCGGCAATTCGGCCAGACTGACGAGCCGCGTGCTGCCGCGCAGGACGCGTCGCTCTGTCTCGAGCTCGCTCGCCTTCTTGTAGAGCTCGGCATATTGCTGGCGCTTGATCTCGGTGTCGCGCACCATGCTCTCGATGGACGCTTCGTCCAGAGTGGCCGAGCCGGCCTCGGCCTTCGCCGTGTCCATCTGCTTCTTGAGCGAGTTCACCAGCGCGTTGTTGGCGTCGAAGGTCTTCTGCGCGCTCGCCGCGATGGTCTGCATCTCCTCTACGAGGCGCTGCTGGATCGTTGCCTGCTCGCGCGTCAGCGCCAGGATCGAGGGATGCTTGGGCCCGAGAACGCCTGCAGCGCTGGCCAGTTGCGCGCTGACGGTGGTCAGCTGCTGCTTGAGGTCGGCGATGGTCCGGCTTTGCAGCACGGAGGGCGCATCAGTCGGCCCGCGCTGCTGCTCCGACTTGATCTCCTGGAGGCGCGCCGCGGCGTCCGCACGCGCCGCCTCCGCCTGCGACAGCTGCTGCCCGATGCTGGTCAGCCGCTCCGAGGAGATCGGCGCGTTGGCGCCGCGCATCAGGCCCTTGGTGCGGCGAAATTTCTGGATCTTGTCGTCGGCCTCGCGCAGCTGCTGATCGAGCTGCTTGAGCTCCTGCCACAGCCAGGAACTCGCCACCTCCCGGCTGTTGGCGCCCTCGGTGCGCTGATCCTCGAGGAAAGTCTGCGTCAGCGCATTGGCGAGCAATTTCGCCGCCTCGGGGCTGCCCGACTGATAGGAGATGTTGATCACCCGCGACCGGCCGGCAGAGGCAACGCTGAAGCGGCTGTCGACGTGATCGATGAACGCGCTCGGATCGGTGCTGAGGCGCTGGCAGGCATCCGCCGAGCCCCACATGCGGCCACGCTCGCATTCGCCGACGACGGCGTCGACGACGCCGGGGGTCGACATGATCTGCCGCAGCAGGCGCGGCGAACGGATCACCAGCAGCTGGCTTTCCATGTCGGCGGGATCGCCGATCTTCTGCGCCCACGCCGCCGACGTATTGGCACCCGGCTCCTGCTCGGCGATGATCACGGAGGCCGTCGCGAGATAACGCACCGGCAGCACGACGAGCGCGACCGCGGCGAGCGCAAGCACGGCACCGGCGACGAGCGCGAACACGCCGCGACGACGCCAGATCCGTGCAACGGCATCAAAGCCGGAGAGGGCCTCGTTGAGCGCCGCCTGCCTCATGATCTGCACTCGCACCCCATCGCAACACTACGCAATCAGCCGCGTCGCGCGGCCGTGATGGCCATCGCGGAAATTGTCGAGCTCTTCGTTGACCGCCGCGACGAACTGGCTGCGGAAACGCTCCGCCGAGAAGAAGCCGGCGCGCTGGCGGCAATCGAGACGCGAGAACGCCTTCTCCCTGGCCACGAAGGCGCGCACGCAGCCGGCGATCGCGTCGGGCTCGGCGGACTCGAAGAACATGCCTGTGGGCCGCGGCCCCGTCGTGAGGATCGACTCCCGCACGCCGCCGCGACCAAGCGCCAGCACCGGCGCGCCCTCGGACTGCGCCTCGACCGGGATGATGCCGAAATCCTCCTCCGCCGCGAACACGAATGCGCGCGCCGTGGTCATGAGATCGCGCAACTGTCTGTCCGGCACGAAGCCCGCGAACGTCACGTTCGGTCCCGCAATCGACTTCAGGCGCGCGGCTTCCGGGCCGTCGCCGGCCACGACCAGCTCGAGGTCCGGCATCGCATTGAAGGCCCGCACGATCGGCTCGATGCGCTTGTAGGGAACCAGCCGGCTCGCGGCGAGGAAGTGACTGCCCACGGGGAGGATCGCGTCGCGCTGCGCAATGGTCACCGGCGGATAGATCACCTTGGCGTCGCGGCCATAGATCTTCTTGATGCGGCGGGCGACGAATTGCGAGTTGGTGAAGATGGCATCGGGGCCATGCGCGGTGCGCGCGTCCCAGATCCGCATCTTATGCAGCAGCGCGCGGGCGATCAGGCCCTTGACGCCGGTGGCGTAGCCGCTCTCCTGCAGATATTGGTGCTGCAAATCCCAGGCATAGCGCATCGGCGAATGCACATAGGCGATGTGCAGCTGCTCCGGTCCCGTCAACACACCCTTGGCCACCGCGCAGCTCGAGGAGATCACGAGGTCGTAGCGCGACAGGTCGAGCTGCTCGATCGCGAGCGGCATCAGCGGCAGATAGGAGCGGTGATACTTCCCCAAGCCCGGCATCTTCTGCAGGAAGCTGGTGTGCGATGTCTCGAACCCGAGCCTGGCGCGGTCCTCGGGACGCAGCAGGTCGAACAGCGTGAAGACATCGGCGCCGGGATAGCAGCGCAAGATCTCCTGCAGGACCTTCTCGGCGCCGCCAATAACGTAGAGCCAATCGTGGACGATCGCGACGCGCATCGCACTCTCCCAAATCCCGGGGTATTTGAACAAACCCTTAAGGGAGGCGTTCATGCGCACAAAACCAATCCTAAACTTCTAGTTAATCGCCCTTCTCCTCCGACCTGTCGAATCCGCTGCTATCAGGTAAGGATCAGTTAAGGATCGATAAGCCGCATCACGTCTCAAGTCGTGACATGCGTGTGCCGGACCAGAACGCGATACGAGGCCATGGTCCGCTTCGGCACACTCGGGCACCATAGGCCGTCTTGCTTAACATGCTCTTGCCGGGCGCAACGGCCGCGCGCATGGCGCCATGCAGGGGACGACGGCCGCGACGCTGCGCCACACCTGTTTGTTAACCCTGCGCGGCCGCACGCGAACGTGATCGCGCGCGCGATCAGCCGGCGACGACGAGCCGCGTGATCGCGTAGCCGTGGCGGATCGTGCGGTTCAGCACGGGATCGACCAGCTCGAACTCGAATCGATCGGCGGGTCGGATGCCGCCCTTGGCCGCGAAGGTCCCGCCGAACATCGCGGTTCCCTCCGGCAGCCCGGCCTCGCCATACCGGCGCGCAACCAGATCGCCCGGCGCCAGCATGCCGCTCAGCGCGCCCTCCTGGTACAGCACACGCTCGCCATCGATCGTCGCGTAGGCGCGCAGCATCAGCCGGTCCCAATGCGCGGCGAGGTCGTCGACCCGCCACAGCTCGGGCGCGACCGGCTTGTCGCACATCTGCTTCGAGACCGTGATGTTGTAGGTCTCGACCTTGCGGTCGGTGTGATCGGAGCCGACGCCGACGAGCAGCCTGCCGCCGGATTTCACCAGCACGAACTCGACCTCGCCGGAGGAGTCGCGGCCGGAGACCTCGATGACGTCCGATACCGTCAGCCGGCTCGCCGCGACCTCGTAATAGATCGGCGTGGTCGCCGGGCGCGGGATGCCGAGCTCTTCCAGTTCGGCGATGTGCTTGTCGCGGGCGACCGGATCGCGCCCGGTCCAGCCGGCGATGACGAGGCGGCTCAGCGTGACCGGCTGCCGCGCCGCAGTGCCATCGGTGTGAACCAGGAAGTCGATCGTCGTGCCGCTCATCGTGTCATTGCCTCTGTGAGATCAGCACGCCGCTTAGCCTGATCCCGGCGGACCGACAAGCAGCTCATCGGGGCCTCATGTTTCGAGACGCGCCGCACGCGTCGCTCCTCACCATGAGGGTTGAGATGCCCACGGCCCTCACTCCTTGCCCGCCTTCTCCGCCTCATGATCCTCCCTCAGATGCCGCTTGCGGATCTGGTGCGTGGTGAACCAGATCAGCGCGATCGCCACCGGCACGAAGGCGGCGGTGGCGAAGGTCGGCTCGACCGGCAGGCCGGCATCGTGCGCGCCCTTGGCGAGATAGCCGAACAGGCTGACGACGTAGTAGCCGATCGCGGCCACCGAGAGCCCTTCGACGGTGCTCTGCAGCCGCAGCTGCAGCTTGGTGCGCTCGTTCATCGAGCGCAAGAGATCGCGGTTCTGCTCCTCCAGCTCGACGTCGACACGGGTGCGCAGGAGATCGGCGGCGCGGGCCAGCTTGCGCGACAGGTTGTCCTGCCGCCGCTCCAGCGTGGTGAGCGTGCGCATCGCCGGCGCGATGCGGCGAGAGAGGAACGAGGACCAGCTCGAATAGGGCGTGATCGGCTCGCCCTCGATCACCGTGAGCCGCGCCTGCACCAGCTCCCAATAGGCGCGGCTGGCGCCGAAGCGGAACAGCGAGCCGGTGGCATCGCGTTCCAGCGACGCCGCGAGCTCGGTCAGCTCGTCCAGCAGGTGGTTGTTGATCTTCAGCGTCTCGGCGCCCTGCATCTCCTCGAGCACCTCGCCGAGCCGCCGCTCGATGCGATCGACCTGCGGCGCCAGCTCCAGCGCGGCCGGCAGGCCGAGCAGCGCCAGCGTGCGATACGTCTCGAGCTCCAGCACGCGCTGTACAAGCGCGCCGAGACGTTCGGGCGTCGGTCCCTCGATGCACACCAGGATGCGGGTGAAGCCGTCCTCGTCGAGGCGGAAGTCGGACGCGAGCGCGCCGATCGAGCCCTTGACCGCGACCAGCGCGAGGCTGCTCTTGTCGAACAGCGCTTCGGCACGCTTGACCGGATCGGTCACGCTCTCGACCCCGAGCTTGACCGCGACCAGGAGCTCGCCGGAGAGCTTCAACGACGCGATCAACGCCTGCAGCTCCGGCGCGATCGCACCGAAGGCGAGCTTCGGCACACTGGCCGGCGGGCTCCAGATCCAGGTGAAGGTGGCGAACTCTGAATGCTGCTCCCAGCGCAGCCGCGCGGAGCCCACCACGACCTGGTGATGCTTGATGCCCGGCTCCGGCGGTGCCGCGCCATGTCTGGCGCAGAACGCCGCGAGGCTGTCGCGGTCCGCCGCGGCGCTGTCGCCTTTGGCCATGACCGCGAAGCGGATGACGGACACCGGCTGCGTCAGCGGCGTGAACGGCCGCGCATGCACCTCGTTGAGCACGCTGTCGCGCAGCGGATGCGGGGTGAAGACGGACATGTCCAGCGCGGTCATCGGCGGACTCCGCGGCTGCCGTGGTGCCGCGCCGATCGAACGCCATCCGTTGTCGATGAACTCCGAGCCGCGACGCGCGGCGCCTGCAATGCCGTCACGCCTGAAACGTTCACCCCCATGATGCCGCCAACCGCCTCCCCACTGGTCCCGCCGGCGCGACTCGCGCACGCCGCACGTGTTGAAGCCAGTGTAGCGCAATTCGATGACGACGCCACGGCTGCGGCCGTGTGTGCATCCGGTGATGTCACCGCAACCTCGCGACAACAACCGTCGTCCCGGCGAACGCCGGGACCCACAGCCACCGGCCGGCATGCGGCAGGCAACCGGCAGTGACATCCCTCGGCAGATCACGCGGTATGGGTCCCAGCGTTCGCCTGAGCGTTCGCCGGGACGACGATGGTGGATCCACC
This sequence comes from Bradyrhizobium sp. ORS 278, assembly GCF_000026145.1. Taxonomy (NCBI): domain Bacteria; kingdom Pseudomonadati; phylum Pseudomonadota; class Alphaproteobacteria; order Hyphomicrobiales; family Nitrobacteraceae; genus Bradyrhizobium; species Bradyrhizobium sp. ORS 278. Next base: position 7,397,056 of record NC_009445.1, read on the forward strand.
TCATCCTCACGCAGACATACCAAAACCTCCCGCGGCGCGTCCGCACCCAAGATCATGTTCAACAAAAGCCTCCGGCGATGCCGAGGGCGCAGGGAAGGCCGGGCCTCGACTGAGGCCCGTGGCCCCCGTGCGGGAAAAAATGCACGGGGAAGGAACCACAGGTCCAGCCGGACGACCCGGCCCTCCCTGCGCGATGGTTTGAACGTCTGCTCCGCGCTCTCCCCGGGGACCGGGCTTGTTTGCCCCCGTCACCCGCGCGACACGTCATGTCACGCCGGCTTGGCGCCAGCATCGGGGCGCCAGGACCACACGGCTTGAACGTCCGCAGGCTCGCCAATCGTCCAGCGCTTGAGCACCTGACAGGCCCGCGGCCACCGCTCCCCGCCTCAACGTATCGTGACGACGCGCACGCCCCTCTGGATGAGGACGGGATGCGGGGAGTAGAGCATGATTTCGGAATTTTAGCAAGAAGAATTTGGCCAGAAGGCCGAGAGCCGATTCCGCCCCACGCTGTCATCGTCCGCGAAGGCGGACGATCCAGTACGCCGGGACGTCTCGGTTCGATTTCGACTGCCGCGGCGTACTGGATGCCCCGCCTTCGCGGGGCATGACAGCGGTGGAAACGGCGAGCGCGCACCCCGCCGCACGAAAGCCGGGCTTCAGGAGAATTCCACGCAAGCGAAGTTCTTGATCCGCTTGAACGCGATGTAGAGCTGCAGCTTGGTTTCCTGCACGTCGTCGCCGAGCGCCAGCATATAGGCCCGCAGCGCCTCGAAACGGTCGATCATGGCAGCATCGAGCTCTTCCATGACCGAGCTGATCGTCTTGTATCGACCGGAGCCGGCCAGACCTTGCTCCGTGGCCTGGGAGCCGGACACGGACCTTGCCGTCGCCTTGACGGAGGTGGCAACCAGCAGATTGAGCATCAGCAGGTCGGGACCGAAGCGGCGGTAGCGGATCAGCTCGATGTTGCGCTGAAACTGCTTCACGGCGTGATCGTCGTAGCGGTTGAAGTCGCCGGCGATGCAGATCAGGCGCGGCGCCGACCAGTCGACCGTCCGGGCTTGCTCCTTGCCGAGCTTCTCCATGACCAGCCATTGGAAATCCTTGCGGTAATCCATCAGCTAGTCGAGATAGAACAGGCCCTGATTGATGACGTTCTCGTTCGAGGCCCGCCTGTATTTGGCGAGGCGATGGCAACCGTTGTGGCGAGACTCTGAGGACGAATTGGGTTTTGGCGGACACGGTAGCCAACATCGTCGCGCACGGCGCCTGGGCGAACATGTTTCGACGCTTGCACGGCCGCGACGCCGAGATTATGGTCAAGATAGTCATATTGGTCATAGGACGTGACATGATGACGCCCAAACCGAAACAACCTGCCGCCCCCGCGGACGTCCCCTGGACGCTGGCCGGCGCCAAGGCGCGTCTGTCCGAGCTTGTGGACCGGGCACAGACAGGCCCGCAAGTGATCACCCGGAACGGCAAGCCGGCGGCCGTGGTCGTCTCCGCCGAGGAGTGGGCGCGAAAGACTGCCCGCAAGGGAACCCTTGCGGAATTCCTGCTGGCTTCGCCGCTGCGCGGCGCCGACATCGACCTGACGCGCAGCAGCGACAAGCCACGCGACACCGACCTGTGAACTTCCTGCTCGACACCAATGTGTTGTCCGAGGTGCGGCGCCCCGCGCCAAACCCGCGCGTGATCGGCTGGCTCGATACGGTCGATGAAGATCGGGTCTTCATCAGCGTGGCATCGATCGCAGAGCTTGCGCGTGGCATCGAACTGATGGCTCAAGGCCGCCGCCGCGCAGCTCTGGCTTCGTGGCTCAATCACGACCTTCCCGCGCGGTTCGCGGACCGTGTTCTTCCGATCGATCTCGCCGTCGCGACGCGGTGGGGAGACCTCATGGCAGCGAGCCATCGAACCGGCATCGCCCTCTCGGTGATGGACGGATTCTTTGCCGCGACCGCGCTCGTGAATGAGTTGACCCTCGTCACGCGCAATGTGAAGGACTTCGCTGCGACCGGCACGCGCCTGTTCAATCCATGGACGGATGGATAGCAAGGCTCATCCCTCGACACGTTCCGCAGCCCCGCTCCGCCGCGCACGCAGTTGTCACGTTGGGCGTGGTAGATCATAACGACCTTGCCGTTCCGCCATCGCCCGATGGCCGCTCACCACATCCGTCGATCCAGCCCGAAACAGGACTCCCATGACCACGCTTTCCTCGATCGTCGCGCGCGGTGTCGCGCTGGTTGGCAATGCGGCGCTGCAGTGGCGCAAATTGCAGGGGGACACGCCGCAGCCGGCGTGGGGCGCGGCGCCGCAGATCCCGGTGGCGAAGCCGCAGGGGATGCTGCCGACCTTGAAGATGCCGACGGCGCGCGGCTGGCGCGACGGCGAAAAGCCGGTGGCGGCGCCGGGGCTGAAGGTGAATGCGTTCGCGACCGGGCTCGACCATCCGCGCTGGATCTATGTCATGCCGGACAGGTCGGTGCTGATCGCGGAGGCGACGCAGGTGCCGAGCCCGGTGCGCAACATGTTCGGCTACGCGATGCAGGCGACGATGCGCCGCGCCGCCGCGCTCGGTGTCAGCGCCAACCGCATCACGCGGCTGGTCGATGCCGACGGCGACGGCACCGCCGAGCGGCGCAACGCGTTCATGGAGAATCTCAGCCAGCCGTTCGGCATGGCGCTGGTCGGCGATACCTTCTATGTCGGCAATACCGACGGCATTGTTGCTTTCCCTTATAGCCCGGGCGCCGAGCGCATCAGCGCTGCCGGCAAGCGGCTGACGACGTTCAAACCGGGCGGGCACTGGACGCGCAGCCTGCTGGTCAGCCCCGATGGCACCAAGCTCTATGCGGGCGTCGGCTCGCTGAGCAACATCGCCGAGCAGGGTTTTGCGGTCGAGGAAGGCCGCGCCTGCATCTATGAGCTGGACATCGCGAGCGGGGCGAGCCGCATCTTCGCGGCCGGACTGCGCAACGCGGTGGGGCTGGCGTTCGAGCCGACCACGAAGGTGCTGTGGACCGTGGTCAACGAGCGCGACGGGCTCGGCGACGAGACGCCGCCGGACTATCTCACATCCGTGCGCGATGGCGGCTTCTATGGCTGGCCCTATTGCTACTGGGGCAAGACGGTCGACGACCGCGTGCCGCAGGATTCCAAACTGGTCGCGACCGCGCTGACGCCGGACTATGCGCTCGGCGGCCACACCGCCTCGCTCGGCCTGTGCTGGCTGCCGGCGGGCACCCTCCCCGGCTTCCCCGATGGCATGGTGATCGGCCAGCACGGCTCGTGGAATCGCAGCAAGCTGTCCGGCTACAAGGTCGTGTTCATCCCGTTCGAGAACGGCAAGCCGTCGGGACCGGCGCGCGACATCCTGTCCGGCTTCCTCGCGCCCGATGAGAGCTTTTCTTATGGCCGCCCGGTCGGCGTGACGCTGGGGCCGGACGGCTCGCTGCTGGTCGCCGACGACGTCGGCAACTGCATCTGGCGGGTGACGGGCGCTTGACCCGGGCGTGACGGAACCGGGCTCGCCTCGGGCCGTTGTCGCGGGGACAATGGAACAGTCCCAGGAGAGTCACATGGCCGACAACGTCAATCCGAACCAGAAGCAGCCCGGCGAGAAGCAGGAAGGGCAGTATCATTACAATCCCGGCAATCAGTCCGGGAAGACCATCGATGCGGGCAAGCCCGAAGGCGAGCAGGTCAACAACAAGGACCGCATCGAGCAGCGCGAGGAGCCGCAGTCGCGGTGAGGTCCTTGAACGTCACCACTCGTCATGCCCGGGCTTGACCCGCCTGCGCGGCCGAAGCGCTTCGGCGCGGCGAAGGCCCGGGCATCCATCGCCTTGCGAAGAGGGATGGATGGCCGGGTCAAGCCCGGCCATGACAGCTGAGGGAGTGTAGGTCTACCCCTCCAACAAGAACGCCAGCGCCTCGTCGCACGGCGCTTCGACCTTCAGCGAGAGCAGATCATCCGCGCGGGTGCGGCCGAGATTGACGGCGGCGATCGGGATGTTGCGGTCGGCGGCGGCGCGGACGAAGCGGAAGCCGGAATAGACCATCAGCGAGGTGCCCACGACGAGCATGGCGTCGGCGCGATCGACGTGATCGCGCGCGGTGGCGACGATGTCGCGCGGCACGGTCTCGCCGAAGAACACGACATCCGGTTTGAGGATGCCGCCGCAGGCGCGGCACGCGGGCACAACAAAGGCGGCGAAATCGACGCCGTCCAGATCGGCATCGCCATCAGGCGCGTCAGCGGCATCATGCGCCAGCCAGTGCGGATTGGCGTGCGCCAGTTCGTCCTGGAATTCGGCGCGCGACAAGGTCGCGCCGCAGCCCATGCAGCGCACGCGATCGAGCCGGCCGTGCAGGTCGATGACATTGCTGGCGCCGGCGGCCTGATGCAGCCGGTCGACGTTCTGTGTCACCAGCAGAGAGCTTTTGCCCTGCGCCTCCAGCCTTGCCAGCGCGTGATGCGCGCCGTTCGGCTGGGCGCGGCCGAAGCGGCGCCAGCCGACCATGCTGCGCGCCCAATAGCGCCGGCGCGTATCTTCGCCGCCCATGAAGGCCTGATAGGTCACTGGCGGCGTGCGCTTCCACTGGCCGTCGGTGTCGCGATAATCGGGAATGCCGGAATTGGTGCTGCAGCCGGCGCCGGTGAGGACGACGATGCGGCTGTGGCTGTCGAGGAAGGATTTCAGCGCTGTGGGATCGACCATGACCTCGCACATGTAGTCGCCGGAACCGGGCTGCGCCAGACCGTCGCAGCACCGACGCGCCGGCATGAACCAATGAGGGCCGCAGCGCTTGTCCCGCCGGGAGGACCTGCCATGACGCCACGCAACGGACACGACCGCGGCCTTTGGCCGCTGGACGAGCCGGACGACGAGCTGTCGGCCGAGGACGAGCGCGACCTCGCCACCGGCGAGGGCGGCGACATCGAGCTGCCGCTCACGCCGGACGATCTCGCCGAGGACGACTGAGCCTCAGCGCGCCGGCGGCACCGTCGTCAGCCAGTGCCTGGCGATCTCGGCGCGCGGCGCGATCCAGGCGGCCCCGCTGCCGGTGATGTGCGCGAGGATGCGGTCGAGCGCACCGATCCGGCCGGGGCGGCCGATCATGCGCAAATGAAGTCCGATCGAGAGCATCTTCGGTGCGGTTGCGCCCTCGCGCATGAGCCAGTCGAAGGCATCGACGACGTAGTCGGCGAAATCGGCGCCGCGAAAGCGCGAGCCGTTGAAGAACTGCATGTCGTTGCTGTCGAAAGCATAGGGCAGCACGAGATGCGGCCGGCAGCCGACGGCGACGTAATACGGCAGATCGTCATTGTAGGCGTCGCTGTCGTAGAGGAAGCCGCCATCCTCGACCAGCAGCCGGCGCGTGTTGGCCGAGCTCGCCGACCGCGTATGCCACCCCAGCGGCCGTTGCCCGGTGATGCGTTGGATCGTCTCGACCGTGCGCGCGATGGCCCGTCGCTCCTCGCTCTCGTCCATCCCCGCATGGCTCTGCCAGCGCCAGCCATGCGCCGACACCTCGTGGCCGCGCGCGATCGCATCGCGCGCCAGATCCGCCGAGCGCTCGACGGCGCGGCCGCAGGCGCTGACCGTGACCTTCACACCATGGGCGTCGAACAGGTCCATGATGCGCCACCACGCGGCGCGCGTGCCATATTCGAAATGGCTGTCGATGCAGGGATCGGGGCCGTCGAGCCGGTGCACGACCTCGTAGATCGCCTCGTTGGTCGCATCGCCGTCCGACACCGAGAATTCCGAGCCCTCCTCGAAATTCACCACCAGCGACACCGCGACACGCGCCTCACCGGGCCAATGCGGATGCGGCGGCTTGCTGGCGTAGCCAACGAGATCGCGACGGATGACGGGCTGTGAGCTCATGGTGTCAATCCGCGGTTCCGGCCATGCGATGCAGGCCGACCAGGCGATCGCTGATCAACAGTAGCACCAGCGTGCCGCCGAGAATGAGGGTGGAGAGCGCGGCGAGGGTGGGATCGGGCGCCTCCTCGATATATTGCAGCATGCGGATCGGCAGCGTCTTGGAGCGGACATCGGTCAGGAAGATCGAGACCGGATAGTTGTCGAACGAGGCGAGCAGGCTGAACAAGCCCGAGATCAGGAACGACGGCGCCAGCGCCGGCACCATCACCCGGAGCACGCTGCCGGCATAGGTGCAGCCGAGTGTGCGCGCGGCCTCGATCAGGGTGAAGTCGAAGCGCGACAGGCCGGCGATCATGGTGCGCGCGACATACGGAAGCGTCACCACGAGATGAGCCACCAGCAGCGCGCTCCAGGTCGCGGTGAAGCCGATCATGCGGAAATATTGCAGCAGCGCGATGCCGAGCACGAGGCCGGGCATCATCAGCGGCGACACCAGCAGCGTGCCGAGCGCCGTTGCGCCGGGCAGCCTGCCGCGGGCGATGGCGATGGCGGCCAGCGTGCCGGCGACCAGCGACAACGCGGTCGACAGCACCGCGATTTGCAGCGACAGCGACAGCGACGGCCAGAAGCCGTCGAGCCGGCCGACGCGGCCGTACCAGCGCAGCGACGCGCCCGACAGCGGCAGATCGAACACCGGCGTCGGCGAGAACGACGCCGCGGCGATGACGGCGAGCGGCAGGATCAGGAACAGCGCGAGGCCGATCGCGAGCATCCAGCAGATGATAATGGCCGTGCGCGTCATCATTTCGGCTCCCGCGACAGCATCGTGCTGAGCGCCACGACGATCACCGCAATCGCCAGCAGCACGACGCCGGCGGCGGCGCCGAAGCCGGGCTCGCGCGCCAGCAGATAGGCCTTTGCGATGGTGGTGGCGAGCGTCGGGTATTTCTCGCCGATCAAGAGCGTCGGCACGACGTAGGCGGAGACCGACAGCGAGAACACCAGCGCGACGCCGGCGATGATGCCGGGCAGTGTCAGCGGCAGGATGACGCGCAAGAACACGACGATCGGCGAGGCGCCGAGCGTCGCCGCGGCTTCCGCATAGCGGCTGTCGAGCTGCGCCACGACGGCGTAGATCGGCAGCACCATGAACGGCAGGAAGATGTTGACCGCGCCGACGATCAGCGCCGTCTGGGTGAAGATCATGCGGATCGGATCCTCGATGATCCCCAGTGCGATCAGCACCGTGTTGATCAGGCCGTCGCTGCGCAGCAGGATGGTCCAGGCGAACGCCTTGACGATGACGGAGGCCGCGAGCGGCAGGAATAGCGTCGCGAGCAGGATCGAGCGCAGCGGGCCGCGGGCGCGGGCCAGCGCGAAGGCGGCGGGATAGGAGATCAGGAAAGCGATCGCGGTGACCAGCAGGCCGAGCCGCAGCGAGTTCCAGATGACGCCGAGATAATAGGGCGTGCCGAGCAGCCTGACGTAATGCGCCGCCGTGAGGCCGCCCTTGGGATCGAGCACGCTCACGCCGAGCAGCAGCGCCAGCGGCAGCACGAACACCAGCGCAATGATCAGCAGCGATGGCGCGACGAAGCCAAAGGCCGCGAGCCGCTCGCGGTCCGGTGCGGGCTTGAGGATCGGAGCTGACAGCACCGCGTCGGTCATGGCGCGGCCTCGGCGGCAAACGCGAATGTCTCGGCGACGGGCCACGCGAAGCGGACCTCGTCATGGACGCGCGGCAGCTCGGCCTCGCGCCCCGACAGCTCGGCGAGGAGGCTCGCGCCAGCGCCGGCATCGACATCGACGAGCGTCCGGGAGCCCTGGAACACGACCGAGCGGACGCGGCCAGCCGCAGTGTTGGCGCCGTCCCGAGCGCCGAGGCGCAACTGCTCCGGCCGCGTCGCCACGATCACCGACGCGCCAGGCTGAAACGCGCCGCGCGCCGACAGCCGTCCGACGGGAGTCACGACATCCACCGTGCCGTCGCGCCCGTCGACCACCTGGCCAGCAATGCGCGTCGACAGGCCGACGAAATTCAGCGCGAACAGGCTTGCGGGGCGCGCATAGAGCTCCCGCGGCTCCGCCAGCTGCTCGATGCGGCCCTTGTTCATCACGGCGACGCGGTCCGACATGGTCAGCGCCTCGTCCTGGTCGTGGGTGACGAAGATCGCGGTCGCCTTCACGTCCTGCAGCAGGCGGCGTAGCTCGACCTGCATCTCCTCGCGCAGCTTGCGGTCGAGCGCCGACAGCGCCTCGTCGAACAGCAGCACGTCGGGTTCGACCGCGATGGCGCGCGCCAGCGCGACGCGCTGCTGCTGGCCGCCCGACAGCGCCGAGATGCGGCGGCTGCCGAGATGGCCGAGCTTGACCAGCGAAAGCGCCCGCTCGACCGCGCGGTCGATCTCGGCCTTGGGCGCGCCGCGCACCTTCAGGCCGAACGCGACGTTGCCGGCGACGGTGAGATGCGGAAACAGCGCGTAGCTCTGGAACACGACGCCGACATTGCGCCGGTGTGGTGGCTCGCGGGTGAGGTCGCGTCCGGCCAGCCGGATCGTGCCGGCATCCGGCGGCGCCAGCCCCGCGATCGCGCGCAGGAGCGTGGTCTTGCCGCAGCCGGACGGGCCGAGCAGCGTGACCAGCTCGCCGCGGCGGATGGTGAGGTCGACATGCTCGATCACGGTCGCCGCACCATAGCGCTTGCTGACTCCGCTGAGGACGAGATGCGGCGCGGCCTCGCTCATGTCATTTCCTTGCTCCAGCGATCGACCCAGCCGGCGCGGTTCTTGGCGATGAAGGCCCAGTCGGGCGCGAACAGGGTTGCAGGATCCGGATAGCCGTCCGGCAGCGGCGTCGCCTGGTTGGTCGGCGCGATGAAGGCGGTCTTGGCCAGGATGCTCTGCGCCTCCGGGCTGAGATAGAAGTCGATCACGGCGTCGGCGAGATCACCGGCCGGCGCGCCGTTCACCTTGGCGATGCCCGACGGCATCGAGAAGCCGCCATCCTTCGGAATCGCGAGATCCACCGGCGAGCCGTCGGCTTTCCGGATCAGCGTGTAGGCCGAGAACTGGCCGCCGATCATCCACGCCTCGCCCTGCTCCAGCAGATTGATGGCCTGCGGCGCGTTGGTATAGACGTTCAGCAGATTGGCCTTCAGGCTCTTCATCTTCTTGAAGGCGGCGTCGATCTCGTATTGCGCCTCCTTGAACGGCTTGCCGGTCTCGAGATGCGCGGCGGCCAGCAAGTTCCAGAAGCCTTCGGTGTTGGACAGCGAGGGGATGACGATCTTTGACTCGTATTTCGCGTCCCACAGCTCGGCCCAGCTCGTCGGCGCCGTCTTCATGCGCTTGGTCGAATAGGCGATGCCGACCCACGGTTTCTGGTAGTTGGCCCACATGCCGTCCTGGTGCACGCTGCCGTCGACCAGTTTGCCGAGATTGGGAATCGAGGACGCCGACATCTTGGTGATCAGCCCTTCGGCGGCCGCGGGCAGCATCACCGGATCGTCCATGATCACGACCGAGATCTTCGGGCTCGCCTTGTCGGCCTGCATCTTCTGCAGATTGGTCAGCGAGTTGGTGCCCTCGTAGAGCACCTTGCAATCGAGCTTCTTCTCCAGCACCGGGAACAGATCGGCGTTGAAGTACTTCGCGGCGCCGGCGGGGCCGCCGATCACGATCTCTTTCGGGGCGGCGCGCACCAGGGCGGGCGCGGCAACAGTGGCGGCGAAGGCCGCTCCGGTCTTCAGGAGGCTGCGGCGGGAGAAGGGCTGCATGAGATGATCCCGTGTGAGCTGTCGCGCGATTTGCGCGGAGGGATCAGCAAGCCTCGTGCCAAATGTGCACATTTTTTATTGCTCATTGATCTCAATCATTTAGCCAATCGGCCGGTGCGCGCTGTGCCTCCTCGCGTGCATAATGTGCACATTTTTTGGAGATGACCTGCCGCGGCTTTGGGCCTAGTGAGGCCGGCATGGCGATGCGAGCGCAGCGAATCGGGAAGGCCAATCCCGCCGAGGACGAGGCGGTGTATCAGGCCATTCTGCGCGCCCTGCTGGAGGGCAAGCTGAAGGCCGGCACCAAGCTCGCGGAGACGCCGCTGGCGTCGATCTTCGGCGTGTCGCGCGAGCGCATCCGGAAAGTGCTGCACCGGCTCGGTGCCGAGCGGCGGCTGGAGATGATTCCGAACCGCGGCGCGCGGGTGCCGCGGCCGACGCTGGAGGATGTCCGCCGTGTCTACGAGGCGCATCGCGTGCTCGAGGCTGGCGTGCTCAGCCAGCTAAGCTTGCGGATCGACGAGGTGCTGCTCGCCCGGCTCGACGCGCACCTCGCCGAGGAGCGCATCGCCGCGCAGCGCGGCGATCGCGCCGCTTCGGTCCGGCTGTCCGGCGCGTTCCATGTCCATCTCGTCGATGCCCTCGGCAATCCCGAATTGTCGCGCATGCTCGCCGACCTGCTCAGCCGTTCCTCGGTGATGGTCTCGGTGTACGAGCCGGCGGCGCAGTCGATCTGCGCGGTCGACGAGCACGGCGCCATCGTCGCGGCGCTGCGCGACCGCGACCTGCTGCGCGCCATCGCGGTGTCGCGCGAGCACTTCCTACATGTCGAAGGCCGGCTGCGGCTCGACGAGGACGAGGCCGCGCCGACCCAGGATCTCGCCGCCGTATTCGCCGGACGGCGGCCGCTGCGCGGCAAGCTCAAATCGGCCTGATCGCCGCACGCTCTATTTGCTCGTCAGCGCGGTGACGGCGCGCCAATGCTGATCCGGCTGCGTCTCGGCCCATGTCCGGCAGCGCGCGATCATGACCTCGGCGGCGCGATCGCCGGGCTTGAGCGCCACCACGGCTTCGAAGGCGACGATGGCAGCCTCGAAATCGCGCGCGCGATAGTCGCGAAGCCCGCGGGCATAATGCGCGATCCAGCTCCGCTGCTGCGCGCCAACGTCCTCGGCCAGCCCGACGAGCTCGTGCACCGCCAGGCCTTCCTCGCGGCCGTAGACGGCGATGCGGTCGATCTCGCGAGCCACGAACGCATCGCCGGAAAGCCGCGCCGTGGCCTCACCGATCAGGATCGTCGTGCCATAGGTCTTGTTGGCGCCTTCCAGCCGGCTCGCCACGTTCACGGCATCGCCGATCACGGTGTAGTTGAGCCGCAGCTCGGAGCCGATATTGCCGACCAGCATGCGGCCGGAATTGATACCGATGCGGATGCGCAGCGGCTGCCCATCCTCGTCGCGGAGGTCGCTGCCCTCGACCGCCGCCCGGCAGGCCAGCGCGGCGCGGCAGCACAGCACGGCATGATCCGGCTGCGCCGCGGGCGCGCCCCAGAACGCCATCACCGCATCGCCGATGAACTTGTCGATCGTGCCGCCATGATCGACGATGACGGTCGAGATCAGATCGAGATAGCGTGACAGCAGCGGCACGACGCGATCGCCCATCCGCTCCGACAGGCCGGTAAAGCCGGCGATGTCGATGAACATCACGCTGAGCTCCTGGAGGTGACCGCCGGGCCTGGCGTCGACGCCTTGGCGCAGCAATTGCCGGACGAGATCAGCCGGAATGAACTTGCCGAACGACGACAGCCCGCCGGCCATCTCGGCGATGGCCCCGGACAGGCTCGCGATCTCGCGCAGCCGCGAGGGATGGCGGCGGACTTGCGCGAGCGCGAACGCCTCGACATGGCGCAGCTCGGCGACGACGCGGCCGAGCGGCGCCGCGATCACCGCGCGCGCCAGCGCGGCGGAGGCGAGCGCGGCGAGCACCGCGCCGATACCGAGGCCGATGATCACCCGTCGCAGCGCGGCATCGACCGGGCCGAGAAATTCGGCTTCCGGAATCACCGTGACGAGCGACCAGCCCGGGAACGGCAGCGGCGTACGCGCGACCTCGAACGCGCCGTCACCCGATTGCACCCGGCCTCGCCAGGCCTCGTCACCCTCGACCGCGGAGCGCATCGCCTGCTGTGCGACCGGCAGCAGCGGCTGACGGTCTCGTCCGGCATGTTCCTCGTCCGCATCGGCATCGGGCGCGGCCACCACCGCGCCATCACGTTCCAGGATGAAGGCGCTGCCGGTCTGGCCGACCTGCAGCTGGGCGAGAAAGCGTGCGATCCGCGCATGCTCGACGATGATGGCGAGCACGCCCTGCCGCTCCTGGTAGACATCGATCGGCCCTGCCAGCGCGATCGCGGGACGTCGTCCCACCGGATGCTGATCGACGCTGAACCAGCGCGGCTCGTCGGCGGCGAGACCCTGCTTGAACCAGGGCTGATCGGCGACCTTGAAGCTGGTCGGCTCGAACCGGCGCGAGGTAAATTCGATGTCGCCGGGCACGACGTCATACGCGTCGACACGGCGCTGGCCCGGATGATCGGTCAGCGAGATCTCCATCATTTCGAGGCGCTGATCGCCGAGCTTGTGCGCGGCGAAGAACGAGCCGTCCGGCCAGCCGAACGCCGCCCACGAGATCGTCGCCTGCGACTGCAGCTGCGACAGGAACACGAACTCGCGCTTGTCGGCCTCGCGGGTGTCGAGCACGTTCTGCAGAAACAGGGTGCGGATCGCGGTGTGCGCGGCTTGCGCCTCGCCGACGATCGCCGTCACCTCCTTGCGCACCGCTCCGGCAATCTGGCTGTTGATGGTGCTGGCGAGCTGCCGGCTGATCGCCTCCGACGTCCGCCACCACAGCAGGCTGGAGCCAAAGGCCGTGAGCAGGATCGCGGCCAGGACGAGCGCGGACACCGCGAAGCGGATGCTGACCGTCAGCTGCTCGGAGCGCTGCGCGGGGGTGGGCGATGAGCCTGGGGTCGCCGTCACTGCAGGTCTGTCCCTCCCACCGGACGGCCGCGCCGGGCATATGATCGGCCGATCCGTCGCGCGGTTCGCTCGCGGCAACAACGAGCTATCAGCATTGCCCGCGGCCGTCTCCCCGGCCAATGCCGGATCGCTAACTCCGCGATGCCCGCTAAGCATTGGCATCCGCCGAACCACCGCGGCCTAATGAGCCAGCTCCCGAGCACTCGGATACCTTCGCGAGGTCGTAAACGGCACGGGCCGTAACGAATCGCATCCGCGGGCGAAGGAGAGATGCGCGTCGCCGACGAAGCGATGCAGAAACCGAGAGGGAATGTCATGTCCGCGAAGAAAACCGTCACCTCGCTGGCGCTGGCCGGCGCCGTTACCACCGCGCTCGCCAGCCTCGCCGTGGCCGGCCCGCTGACCAAGGCCGAGGTCGATGCCGCCGTCGCCGCCAAGAAGGAGAAGTGCTTCGGCATCTCACTGAAGGGCCAGAACGACTGCGCCGCCGGCCCCGGCACCACCTGCCAGGGCACCTCGACCGTCGATTTCCAGGGCAATGCCTGGAAGTTCGTCGCCGGCGGCACCTGCACCAGCATCGACGTGCCCGGCGGCAAGAAGGGCTCGCTGAAGCCGATCTGATCGACCTCCATCACCCCAGGCGGAAAGCGGAGACGCAGCATGCGCACCGAGACTCCCCCTGCTCCGTGCCCGGACCTGCCGCTTCGCTTTCCGCCGCCCCTCGGCGGTATTGCCGGCACCAGCTTCAAGCCGTCGCACCTCCAGGCCATCCTCGGCGAGGCGCCGCAGCGCGGCTTCTTCGAGGTACATGCCGAGAACTACATGGGCGCCGGCGGACCGCCGCATCATCAGCTGGCGGCGATCCGACGGGATCACCCGCTGTCGATCCACGGCGTCTGCATGTCGATCGGCGGCCCGCAACCGCTCGATCGCGATCATCTCGCGCGTTTCCGGAATCTCATTGCGCGCTATGAGCCGAGCCTCGTCTCCGAGCATCTGGCCTGGTCGACGCACGACACGAACTATTTCAACGACCTGCTGCCGCTGCCCTACACCGCGGCGACGCTGGAGCGGGTGTGCGACCATGTCGACGAGGTGCAGAACGCGATCCGCCGGCCGATCCTGCTGGAGAATCCATCGACCTACGTCGCCTTCCGGGAGTCGACGATGAGCGAGACGGATTTCCTCCGTGCCATCGTCAGCCGCACCGGCTGCGGGCTGCTGCTCGACGTCAACAACGTGTTCGTTTCCGCCGTCAATCATGGCTTCTCGCCACAACACTATCTGGCCAATGTGCCGCTGGCCGCGGTCGGTGAAATCCACCTCGCCGGCCACGCGGTCCAGGCCGACGACGACGGCGAGCCGCTGCTGATCGACAGCCATGACGGTCCTGTCGCAGACGATGTCTGGTCGCTCTATTCGGATGTGATCGCCGGTCTTGGTCCAGTGCCGACGCTGGTCGAATGGGACGGCAACATTCCCGAGTGGCCGGTGCTGAAGGCGGAAGCCGCGGCGGCGCAGGCGATCCTCGATCGCCACGCAGGCGATCGCACGCGGGAGGTCCGCCATGCTGCAGCCTGAACCAGCCTCGGACTACGCTACGCAGTTCGCCGCGGCGCTGCTGAATCCCGATCGCGAGATGCCCGCGGCGGTGACGGGGCCGCGAGGCACGGCCGCGGGACGGCGCTTCAATGTCTATCGCAACAACGTCACCGTCAGCCTGATCGAGGCGCTAATCGCGATCTATCCGGCGGTGCAGCGCATCACCGGCGCGGATTTCTTTCGCGCGATGGCGCGGGCGCATGTCCGCGAAACCCCGCCGGCATCGCCGCTGCTGCTCAACTACGGCCGCGACTTCCCGGCCTTCATTGCCGCCTATGAGCACGCCCAGGCGATGCCCTTCCTGGCCGATGTCGCGCGGATCGAACGGGCCTGGCTCGACGCCTATCATGCCGCCGACGCAGGCCCACTCGATCCGGCGGCGCTGGCTGCGGTCCCGCCGGAGCAGCTGGCGGAGCTGCGCTTCACCGCTCATCCCGCCACCCAGATCATCCGCTCGGCTTTCGCCGCGGTGACGATCTTTTCCGCCAATCGCAGCGATGCGCCGGTGCCGCGGATCGATGGATCGATCGCCGAAGACGCGCTGATCACGCGTCCCGAACTCGACGTCACCGTGCGCCGGCTGCCGCTGGGCGGCACCGTGTTCGCGAGCCAGCTGATCGCCGGCGAGCCGCTCGGCGCCGCCGCCGAGGCCGCGTTCGAGGCGGCGCCGGAGTTCGACCTCGCCGCCAACATCGCCGGCCTGATGGAGGCCGGCGCCTTCACCGAGATCCGTTTCGAGGACGCATGATGACCACCGATCAATCCATGGCTCCTGGCCCGGCGCTGTCGCTGCCTGCCCTGGCCGACAAGGCCGTGCGGCTGCTGCGGGCCGCAACGCCGCTCTCCTTCGTCCAGCTCGTCACGCGCGTGGCGCTCGCGGTGCCGTTCTGGCGCTCGGGCATCCTGAAATGGGAGAGCTTCCTCAAGCTGAGCGATACGGCGGTGACGCTGTTCACCGACGAATTCATGCTGCATCTGCCGGGCGGGCCGTATCCATTCCCGCTGCCGAAGGTGATGGCGTTCATGTCGGGCTGCGGCGAGGTCGCCTTCCCTGTCCTCCTCATTCTCGGCCTCGGCACCCGCTTCGCGGCGCTTGGCCTGCTGTTCATGACCTGCATCGTCGAGCTCACCGTACCCGATGGCTGGCCGATCCATCTGACCTGGGCGGCGATGGCGCTGACCTTGATCGCGCATGGCGGTGGCAAGCTGTCGCTCGATCACGTCCTCGGCGCATTGTTCGGCGGCGCGCACCAGGGCAGCGCCAGCCGCGGCAGGTAGTAGCCGTTCCACTCGCAGACGTCCTCAGGCCCCTTGCGCTTGAACGCCATCTTGACCGGCTCGGCCTGTCCGATAGCGACGTGCAGCACCAGCAAGGTGGCGCCGATCGGATAGGCGACGCGCGACAGGCTCACATCGATCAGGCGATCCAGCAGGACCATGCCGGCGAGGATGATCAGCGGGTCGGTGAAGACGAAATACTCCACCTTGAGGCCGCGGCGGACGCCAAGCGTGTCGATGCCGATGGCGGCAAGCATCAGCAATGTCGCCTTTAGCGCGACCTGCCGTTCGCCGCGGCGCCATGCGAGGACGATGCCGGGAATGATCAGCCACGTCAGGAAGACGGTGGGCCGTGCCGACGGCTGCAGCATGAACGTGTAGCGCCGGATGACGCCCAGCAGACCTGACAGAAACAGGCCGATGGCGCCACTGATACTGCCAGCGGCCTCGGGCGCATCGACATAGGTGATCATCTTCTCCAGCGGGTTGAGCACGACGATGACGTCGTTGAGGTCGTAGCTCAGATCGAGCGCGAGCAGGCCGAGGCCCGCGCCGGCAACCCAGGCGATCAGCGCCGCGAGCGTTTCAGCCGCGCTGATCCGCCACAGCTGTGCAAAGACGATCATGCTCGTGGCGATCACGGCCAGCAGCGCAAACTGGTAGACGCCGAACCGGCCGAGCAGCAATGGCTTCAGGCCGGCGGAGGCCGCGTTGACCGGATTGAACCCGACCGCGAGCAGTGGCCGCGCTGCGATGAGTATGATGAACGCGACTGCCGCCGCGAACAGGACCGCGATCCAGGCCCGTGACGTCCGCCAGAACGCCACGCTCGCGCTGGTCGCGGTGCCGAATGGCACGACCAGCACCGGAATCGCGGCGATCAGCAGGATCGCGTGCACCTTGTTCTCCAGTCCCAGCATGCAGAGCATGGCTGCGACCGCGACCATGAGCGGCCGCCCAAGGCTGGCGCGGCGCGCCGCCGCGATCAGGATCATCAGCGCCAGAATGCAGAACGAGGCCGCGATCATCTCGCTGCGCAGGATCCGCAGATGCATCTGCACGCCGCCGGAGAAGGTGAAGGCGGCGACGCCGAGCATGGCGATGCGCCAGTCGGAGACGAGGCGGCGGGCCGCCCAAGCAAAGGCCAAGATGATCAGGGTCGCCGTGAGCAGCGCGGCGACACGTCCGGCGTGCACGGCCGACGTCATCGCCGCATCGAACGCAGCGCGGTCGGCGCCTTGCGGGATCGCCGACAGGGTCCAGGCGTCGAGCAGGCCGGCGCGGTGCAGTTGCGCAAACCAGGCCTTGACGCAGAGAATGGTGAGATAGGCAGGGTGATCGAAGAAGACCTGCGCGCCGCCGTCGTTCATGGCGAGCGCGTTGTAGATCACCATGAAGTCCATGTCGGCGTTGCGCCAATACACGGTGAAATAGCCGGCGGCGAGGAACGAGACGAGCATCAGCAGCAGCGCGACCAGGATGCCGCCGCGCCAGCCGAACGGAGTGAGACGATCGAGCGGGTCGCGCGACGCCACGGTCAAACTCGGTGAGCCAACTTGTTCTGACGCGTCAACGCGGACCACGGCGCGTCAAACCCCTGGGCCAAAAACGCTGTAGGGGCGATCTTCGCGAGATCCAGAACGATCTCGTTGTGCAGTCGTTGGGTAGAAGGCCAACGTATTGCACTTATCTGTCTCGAGGCCGTCATGGCCGGGCTCGTCCCGGCCATCCACGTCGTTCGGCTTCCGGGGAAGGACGTGGATGCCCGGGTCAAGCCCGGGCATGACGGAGTCACTCACTGACAGTGTTGCGAGGCGCCAGAGCCGCGTGCCGTCCGGCGAGGTCGCGCTGCTGCGTCCGAGGAAAGGAATAGGCTTCAGGGGCACAGCGTGTGGAGCGTTCCCCTCACCCAAATCGCATCTGCGACGCCATCGGGCCTCTCCCCGCACGCGGTGAGAGGCAACGATCGCGGCAGCGTCGCCCGCCATGCTCAGATCGCCTTGATCTTGAAGAACGCGAACACGACCATCTTCAGCAGCATCCAGCCGTGGCGGAAGCGGGAGATCTGGGTTTCGCCGTAGCTGCGCGCGGCGTAGCGGATCGGCAGGTCGATGGTTTTCAGGTTCAGCTTGGAGGCGCCGAAGATCAGGTCGAAATCGCCGAACGGATCGAAGTCGCCGAAATACGCCTTGCCGGCCTTCAGCCTGAGATAGTCGCTGCGGCGCAGGACCTTGGTGCCGCAGAGCGTGTCCGTGTAGCGCTGGTTGAGCAGCCACGAGAACAGATAGGAGAACGTCTTGTTGGCGATCAGATTGAGGAACCGCATCGCGCCCTCGTCCATCGGATAGACCAGACGCGAGCCGTTGATGAACTCGCCCTTGCCGGAGCGCAGCGCCTCGAAGAATTTTGGCAACTGCTCCGGCGGCATGGTGAGGTCCGCATCGAGGATCATCAGCACGTCGCCGCGCGCGGCATCGAACGCCGTGAACACCGCATCCGCCTTGCCCTTCCCCGGCTGACGCATCAGCTTGATGTCGTGGTTCGGATAGGCCGCGCGCACACGCTCCATCTCCTCATAGGTGCCGTCCCTGCTGTGGCCCTCGATGAAGATGATCTCGATATCCTTGCAGAACTCCGCGATGCGCTGCACTGCCGGCTCGATGTTGCCGCGCTCGTTGCGGGCGGGGATGACGACGGTGGCCGAGCGGACGTCATCGCTGACGCAGCGCATCGACCGCGCCACCAGATAGTGCCGCAGCGACAGCGCGCGCAGGCTCGGAAGCACGCTGAGGAAACGATTGACGAAGCGGCCGATGCCGGCGAGCCGCAGCGGCGACAGCACGCGCTGCTCGGACTTCACGGGATCGAAATCCGCGAGGACGGCGAGGTTGCGCAGGTCGGCCGGCGACAACACGTTCTGCTCCGGTTGCGGCATGCGCCAGCCCATCGCCTCGGCGGCCTTGAGCAGCGGATACCAGAGGTGCGAGAAGTAGCCGATCACGAGCCGCGTCTCGCGCGTGCACAAGGGATGCAGTTGTGCGATGAACTGCTGGCAGTCGTCGAGCGAGCCGATCGTATCCAGCACCAGGATCGCGTCGAACGGACCGGACACCGCGGCAAGCGTCGCGGGGTCCTCGGCATCGCCGGTGACGAAGGTGAGGTTCGGATGGCGGGTCCGCGCCTGCGAGATCTGCGCCTCGCTGAAATCGATGCCGACACCGTAGGAGGGCTGCAGCGACGCCAGCGTGTCGCCAAGCCCGCAGCCGATCTCCAGCACACGGCTTCCGGGCGGGATCAGAAAGCGCAGATAGCACTCGTCCTCGCCATGGAAGAACGCAGCTTTCTCGCGCCAGCCGGCGCGGTCGGCGGCAAAGCGGTTGGCATGAGCGAGGATCGCGGCCTTGCGCGACGACAGAGCCTTCGGCGCCGGCGTGTCGATTTCCGCAGCCGGCGGCTGCTCATGCGCGTCCTGCAGGACCTGACCGTCCAATTCCGCCACCTGATACCATCCTCATTGGGAGACCCGCCTTCTAAGGCCAGCCGGGTGGGGCAGAGTCAAGGCGGGTCGGAGACGTTCTCCGTGTCAGGCACGCGGCGCGAGCAGCCTTGTGCAACCCATCGCAACAGGCAGCCGCCATCGTTCACGCGGCGCCGACCGCCCCGCGACTTGCAATTCGGTCGCGCTTTCAACATGCGAGGCGCAGGGAACGCCGGGCTTCGAGGCGCCACGGCTCGAAGGGCCGCGAGCCATCTATCGTCCAGCGCACCAGCCCCTGACAGACCCACGGCCACCGCTCCCCGCCTCTAAGTATCGTGACGATGCGTACGTAGATCCGCTCACCGTCCGCAGCAGAATTTGTATTTCTTGCCGCTGCCGCAGGGACACGGATCGTTGCGGCCGACCTTGGCCGCACCGGCGGCGCGCTTCGGCTCGGTGGCGATCGCGCGCGTGTCGCCCGCGACGAAGCGCCAGGCGCCGTCGTCGGCGCGGCGGAACTGCGAGACCTCGTGATGCTCGATGGTCTTGCCGGCCTCCCGATAGGTCGCAACGAAACTGACCACGCCGTCGACATCGCTCTCCGTCCCGCGCGTCGTCGACACGATGCGCAGACCGAGCCAGGTCACGCGTGTCGCCCAGTCCTTCGCCGCGTGGGCGTCGAAGGCGCCGTGCTGATCGGCGGCGAGCGTCGCGGCGATGTAGCCGATGTCGCCGCGCGTATAGGCCGTATAGCGCGACCGCATCAGCGCCTCGGCCGTCGGCGGCAAGGCATCGCCAATCAGGTAGGGACCGCAGCAGCGATCGAAGGGACGCGGTGATCCGCAAGGGCATGGCATGACGTGACGCTAGCACCGAAGAGGCAGGATGAAAAACGATGCGGCAATAAGAACCTGCATGGCACCGGCCGATCCGCAGGGCGCTGTCAGCCGGCGTTCCGCGGCCGCAAATCGATCCTATCCAGGCGGGCCTCCGCTTGAACAGGCATTGGTCTGACATGCCGATCACTATCGCCGGACGGATCGTCGTCATCGCTCTCGCGCTGCTGGTCGCCTGCGCGACCGCTGCAACCAATGCGCTTTGCGCCGATTCATCCCGAGCCTATCCGACGCGCCATGTTGCCGATGGGCGGCTTTGGCTGCTCGCCGGCGGTGGCCGGCTGTCGCAGATCGCGGAAGCGCGGGCGGGCCGACGCCGCGACGCCACCAGGAGCGAGACGTTGGTGACCGTGATATCCGTCAGCTTCGACGTGCCGGATATCGTGCTGCTGCTGATCACCGGCACGCAGGGCCGGTCGCCGAACAGCGGCGCATCGATGATGGTGCCGCGCTAGGCGCGGCGCGCACGATGGCGCTCAGACCGGCACGTTCGACTATCGCACAACCACGTGCCCGCCGGTTCATCGCGCCGCTTGCTGCTCACGCGGCAGTTGTGACTCCAAAGCCGCAGTCACCACTCTTCACTACGCATCGTCCACCCACACGCGCCGCGCGGTTTCGAAACCGGCGAATCCGTGTTAACCATTGGTTAAGAACAAGGGTGTTGGGCAATTGCTGACCGGCCCGGCCCCGCGCGGACCAGAACCTTCCGGGCGCCGCCTCATTACGTGGCGCTTGTGACCGCAGCCCTCCGCATCATCGGCGGCGAGGGCGCGTGAGACGCCAACGATTTCTTCGCGCGACGCCAGCCACGGCCGCAAAACACTAAGGCCCGCCTTCGATACGGGCCGCAGCTCAGCTCCCGATCCTTGAGTGACCCCGATGCCGGCGCGATCAGCGCTGCGTGCAAACGCAGAGTCGCGCCCGTCGCCAACCGCTGGAGCAGCCCGATGGCTGATGAGTCTGTCGTTGCGTCGATCATTCCCTGGCGAGAGCCGAAGACAGCCAAGCCGCGCCCGAAGCGTCCCAAGGTCGTCAAGCCAAGGTCGCGGCCGAAGGCTGACAAATCGGAGCGGATCAAGGCGGCCGCGCTCGATGACGAGATGCTGGCGTCCGAAACCTTGATCATGCCGGACTTCCTCGAGCTCGTGAATGAGCCGGCGAAGGCGGCCGCCGCCGAGCAGCAGCGCACCGAGGCCGCGGCCAGCGCGGCCGCCGCCGCGATCTCTGCGCCCGCGAGCTCGGCGGTGACGCTGCCGCGCGAGGCGCCCGCCCCGATCGAGATCGAACTCCCTGCTCCGGCCACGCCAGCAGCGCCGGCCGCAGAGGTGAAATCCACGCGGCCGCGCATTTCCGCCTCATCGATCCTGCTGCAGCTCGCGGCGCTCGCACTCGCAGCGGTCGGCATGGCGATGAACGGCTGGTTCGCACATTCGCTCGGCTCGAACAGCACCGCTGGTTACATGTTCCTCGCCGTCGGCGTCACCGCCGACCTCGTCGCGCTGGTGATGCCGACCTGCGCGGCGCGGCTGTGGCAGGCGCGGCATCGCGGCTCGGCGCTGACCGGCTGGACGGTGTGGCTGATGACCTTCGTGTTCGCGGTCACTGCCGGCATCGGCTTCGCCTCGACCAACATCAGCGATGTCACGCTCGCCCGCGCCTCGCGCGTCACGCCCGCCGTGCAGGCGGCGCAGACCGCGCTGTCCGATGCGATGACCGCGCGTGACCGCGAGTGCAAGGGCGGCGTCGGAAAATTCTGCAGGGAGCGCGAGGCGGCGGTGGCGGAGCGGCGGCAGGCGCTGGATGCGGCGATGGCTGCGGTGAGCCAGACCGCCGATCCGCAGACCGAGGCTGCGATCAAGCTGGTCGCCTGGGTGTCGCGCGGCACCGTGAAGCCGTCCGCCGACGACTTCATCATGCTCCGCCTGGTGCTGCTGGCGCTGCTGCCGCAGATCGGCGGCATCCTGCTGATGGTCGGGCGCCGGGTGTGACACATTGGAGGCCCGGCTCAGCCGGCTCCACACTCGGCTCATTTTCGACGCGCACGCGGCGGCTTCGACGGGCTTGCGAGCTGCCACGCCTTGGCGAGCACGTCGCACATCAGCGCGGCATCGACCTCCGCGAGCGTGACGGTGGTCCAGCCCTGATCGCCCCATTTGTTGGCGACGCGGCGGATGCCCGCGGGGTTGAGGCCGCTGTAGAACTCCTGCTCTTCCGGCGTCAGCAGCAGGTTGGCGGATCGTTCATCCGCCGCCAATGTCGCGTAGGTGCGCCTGACCTTGAACGCGGTGCGATCGAAGTGGGGCGCCGCTATCGTCCCGGCGAACGACAGCGCCAGCGTGCGAAACTCGTGACCGGTCATGTCGGCGGTGTCTCCGCTGCGAAGCAATTCGTCCCTGATTAGCATTCCCCTGAGGCGCATTTCCATGCGCTCCGCCTGCGTCAGCGTCGCGCGCGGGCGCGCACGCGAACGTGATCCCCCCGGCCTCGCCAGGCTTGAGGCAAGTCAAAACGATGTCGTTTCATTTCCCTAAGCTCACGGCACGATCATCAAGGAGATCAACGATGTCAGAGCAGAGCAGCATCAGCGTCTACCTGAACTGGGCCAGGGAACGCCTGCACGAGATGGATGCCGTGCTGGACTCGCTTGGCGTGAAAGCAGCGGAAGCCGAGGCCGCCTCCAAGGCCAAGACGCAGGAGATCCTCGCCGACCTGACGAAGCGCCGCGACGATCTCGAAGCGCTGCTCAAGACCCAGGCGGCCGCCGGTGAAGCCGCACTGGCCGGGGCGAAGGCCGAGCTCGACCAGCATTGGGCCGGATTCGAAGCCCAGACGAAGGCCTATTTCGAGACCGCCGGCAAGCAGGCCGCGCAGCAGCAGGCGACGTTCAAGGACATCGCCGCCGCGCAGGCGAAGGCCTGGAGCGAGGCCGCGGACCGCTTTCGCGAGGCGGCCACGCAGGTGACGGCCGCCGGCACGGCCGATCTCGACACGGTTCTCAGGCAGCTCTCATCCGACGCCGCCCAGGCCGGAGCCCATCTCGAAACGCTGAAGCAGACCGGCAGCCAGTCCTGGTCCGTGTTCAGCGCCGCCCTGAGCGATTCCCGCAAGGCGTTCGACCAGGCCAACCAGGCCGCCTGGAATGCCTTGAAAGGCTTCAGCGCCAAGAGTTGAGCATTCGCTGGCTGCGGCGCGTCACTTCTTGAAGGGCCTCGCCTCACGCGCTCGGCTCCTTGTTGTCGCCGCTTTGGCAGGATGTGGCGTGCCGCTCGAACAGCCGCAGCGCCAGCAGCGCATGGGCGAGCGTGCCGCCGGCGCGCACGGCGGCGGCGATCATCGCCACCTCCGCCAGCTCCTCGCGCGTCGCGCCGGCCTTGGCGGCCGCGGCGGTGTGGACGTCGAGACAATAGGCGCACTGCGTGGTCAGCGCGACCGCGAGCGAGATCAGCTCGCGATACTTGGGCGGAACGACGCCGTCGCCGCGCGCGCAGGCGTGGTTGAACGCCAGGAACGCCTTGGCCTCGGTCGGCGCCAGCGCGACCAGTTGCGGCACCGTCTGAATGTCTTCGGGGGTCTGGTAGCCGGACATGGGTCAACCTTTCAGGTAATCGCGCAGCAGCAGGCGGGCGCGATGCAGCCGCGCCTTGACCGCCTGCCGCGTCAGGCCGAGTTCGGCGGCGATGTCGTCGATCGTCATCTCCCTGAGATCGCGCATCAGCGCGACCTCGCGATAGCGCGGCGGCAACGCCTCGAAGGCAGCGGCGAGATCGAGCCGCAGTTCGGCCTCCGGACGTTCAGCGAGCCGCGCCTCGAATTCCGCCTCGTCGAAACCGCTGATGAGCCCGATCCGCCGCGCCAGCCGGAGGCATTCGCGTTGGACCACACGAAACAGCCAGGAGGACAGCGCGGCGACGGCGCGGATGCTGCCGACATGGCGCGACAGCAGCCATAGCGCCTGCTGGGCCGCATCCTCCGAATCCGCCGACGTCCGGCACGAGGCGCGGGCATAGCGGCGGATATCCGGCTGCACCCGCTCGAGCAGCCTCACGACAGCGTCACGGTCGCCGAGCCGCGCCGCCTCGAATGTTTCGTCGATGATCGACATGGCGCTCATGGCCGGCCTCCAGTGCCGATCCCGGCGACGGCACACGCCGGACAATAGCCGACCGCGCCTGTCACGGCGAAGCCAAGCCCGCCGGCCGCCAACAGCCACGCACCAGGCCCGTTCAAGACCGTGAGAGCAACGACCGCAGTGCCGAGCCCGAGCACGATCCGAACTATCTGATGCGATCTTCCGATATTTTTGCGCAGCCATGCCATGGCTATTCCTCCAATGCCGATCCAGGACGGGTCGTCCTGACTGCTGAGGAGATGGCGACGGCGGCAAAGGATTCGCCCAGGGACAGTTTTCGCGGTTAGAATCGTTCTATCAACCCGGCCTCGCGTGTGCCTCACCTCCGGCCTCTCGATCGAGCCGTTACCTTGCCGGAAGACCACGCCACGACGCGCG
The DNA here is from genome assembly GCF_000026145.1 of Bradyrhizobium sp. ORS 278. Taxonomy (NCBI): domain Bacteria; kingdom Pseudomonadati; phylum Pseudomonadota; class Alphaproteobacteria; order Hyphomicrobiales; family Nitrobacteraceae; genus Bradyrhizobium; species Bradyrhizobium sp. ORS 278. The sequence goes on from NC_009445.1 coordinate 7,421,542, forward strand.
CCGTCTCACTCAAATGGATGACGCCGCGAGTCGTCAGCGTCGCTAAGCAGAAAGCGCGCGAGCTGGCACAAACGGGTAACTCTGCGAATGTTCTTGTCTCAATCTGCTGCAACGCTCATGGCCGGCGTCGGCGTTGGGCTGACGGTGGCTGCGCCTATCGGACCGATGGGAATTCTCTGCATCCAGCGCACGTTGACCTCCGGCGCGGCAGCGGGGTTGGCGACGGGACTGGGCGCGGCAACGGTTCATCTGACCTACAGCGTGCTTGCCATCGTTGGAATCGGCACGATCGTCCAGCCATGGGCTGAGACGAATTCGCTCGTCCTCGGCCTGCTATCCGGTTTCACCCTGTTGTGGTTCGCGATCCGGACGCGCCGATCGGCGCCGCTGCCGGCCGGTGACGATGCCGACCGGGTCCAATTGATCAGGGCCTATGCGAGCGCGATCGGGCTTGGCGTCACCAACCCGCTCACAATCATTCTGTTCTGCGCGGCGCTGCATACGCTCATGGTTCATTCAGCAGGGCTGCTGCTGGCCGCCGGCGTGTTCCTCGGCTCCGCGCTCTGGTGGACCCTCCTCAGCGCGACGATCGCGATCGTCCGCCACCGATTCGATTCGAATGTGCTCGCCCTGAGCAGCAAGCTCGCCAGCCTGGTGCTCCTGGCGCTCGGCGCGCTGGCTCTCGCCAGAGCATGCGGACGCCTGATGACCTGACGCGGCGATGTCGCCTATTTGCGAGGCAGCGCGACTTGCACGCTTCTCAGCAAGGCGACGAGCTGGCTCTGCTGGCGGGTGCCCGTCTTGCTGAAGATCCGCCCGAGATGGGTGCGCGCGGTGCTCACCCGAATCCCGATCAGGTCGGCAGCCTGTTTGAGCGATTGCCCGGCCGCGATCGCCGCGCCAACGCGCGCCTCCTGCGGCGTCAGCTCGAAGACCTGCGCGATGGCGTCGTCGAAACCGGCAGGCAGCTGCTGCGACAACCGGCGCGCGATCACGACCGCACAGGGCTCGAGAGCGTGGGTCGGCACACCGGCTCCCAGCGACGGACCAACTGAGATCGCGAGTCCTGCAGAATCATTCGTCTGCGCCGGCGGTACGACGAGCAGATCGCCGCCGAGGCCTGGAAGGCTTCCGGACTCTGCCGCACAGGATGCGACGACGAGCCGCTGCAGCTTGATCGTGCTCTGGACGTCCGATGTCGCGAGCACGCCCCGGCGCTGCGACAGGCCGCTGTCACGATCCGACAGGATTTGCTCCGCCGCCGCATTGCTGGCCAGAATACGCAACCCCGCATCGACGGCCATCACGGCGAACGGCAGATGCGACAGGCTCGTGGAGACCAGCTGCGCAATTCGCGTCTGTCGCGAAATCTCGATGGCGCGGGAGAGATGCGGCGCCAGCGTTCGCATCAGGTCGAGATCAGCCGCATCGAACGATGTTTGGCAGCGGCCACGCTGCACGTCGAAGAACCACGTCGATTGACCGGCCGAGGCGAGCTTGCAGGTCAAGCCGCCATACATGTCCTGCGGCGCCATCCACTCGTTCCACAGGCGGCTCGATCGCAGCGTCTCCCTGCCGATGAAGCGCAGATCGCTGTAGGCCGAGCCGACCTCCGCCCTCGCAACCGCCTGCTCGATGATGTTGGGCTCGTCGGCGAACTCGGCAATGTAGCGGCCCTGGAAGGCGGGATCGTTGTTAGGGGCGATCAGATCGTCCGGCCGCCGCTCGGGCCCGATGCGCACCAGGCAGGCCCTCGATCCGTCGAACAACATCCGTAGCGATTCGACAGCCTCTGGCCAGAGGATCGGATCGTACGCGGCCTGATAGACGTTGCCGACGCAAGCGATCACAGAGCTTTCCGCAACCTGCATATTATTCCAATTCCAATTCCAATTCACTCGAGCGGCCAGCTGCGCGCTGCGGCTCCCGTCCGATACGGTCGGATATGACCCTCATTGGTCGCGGAAAAGCGACCGCCGGACGGGTGCGATCACCTAAATCTGCACTTTTTCTTACAGACATCCATCCGATCGGAGAGCTCACGACGCCAACAGCACGCGACCTGATCACCCGAACGCGACAAGACGAAGTCCGTCGCGGTCGGGCGTCTCTGATGGACCGGGAACAACAAAGATGCTTCGCCGAAGCACCTTCTATTCGTCTTCGCGATGCTGGTCGGGAGCGGGTTCATCACGGCCGGCGTCGGCCGTGGGGCTGGTGCTGTGGCGCGCGCTGATCCGAGAAGCGCGCGCAAACTGCGGCTCGCGAACCGCCGCTGGACTGATCTGCGCATGAACGCGCCGGTGGGGATGCCGCCGGCCGCGGAAGCTCGACGGGTGCCGCGTGGCGCAATGATCAGTCGCGTACCACGCCGGCACGCGACTTCAGGAATTCGCGCGCGACGATCAGCTTCTGCACTTCGGTCGCGCCCTCGTAGATGCGCAGCGCGCGGATCTCGCGGTAAAGGCCTTCCACGATCTCACCCTTGCGGACGCCGCGGCCGCCGAACATCTGCAGCGCACGGTCGATGACGCGTTGCGCGGTCTCGGTGGCAGTGAGCTTGGCCATGGCGGCCTCACGCGTGGTCGGCAGCTTCTGGACGTCGCGGCGCCAGGCGGCCCGGTAGGTCAGGAGCGCCGCGGCGTCGGTGTCGGTGGCCATCTCGCCAAAGGCGGCCTGCGTCATCTGCAGGTCGGCCAAGGCGCCGCCGAACATTTGGCGGCTCTGCGCATGCGCCTGCGCCTCGTCGAGGGCGCGGCGGCCGAAGCCGAGCGCGGCGGCGGCGACAGAGGCGCGGAAGATGTCGAGCGTCTGCATGGCGAGCTTGAAGCCGCCACCGGGCGCGCCGAGCCGCCGGCTCACCGGAATGCGGCAGTTCTCGAGGCGCAAGGTCGCCAGCGGATGCGGCGCGATCACCTCGATGCGCTCGGCGACCGAGAAGCCGGAATCATCGGGATACACGACGAAGGCGGAGATGCCGCGCGCGCCCGGTGCCTCGCCGGTGCGGGCGAACAGCGTATAGACGTCGGCGATACCGCCATTGGAGATCCAGGTCTTCTCGCCGTCGAGCACGTAGTCGTCGCCGTCGCGCCGGGCGCTGCAGGCCATCGCGGCGACGTCGGAGCCGGCCTCCTTCTCCGACAGCGCGAAGGCCGCCAGCCATTCGCCCGATCGCACCTTCGGCAGCACGCCTGCGCGCAGCTCCTCGGAGCCGCCGAGCGCGATCGCGCCGGAGCCGAGCCCCTGCATGGCGAAGGCGAAATCGGCGAGGCCGTCCGCGTAAGCCAGCGTTTCGCGCGACAGGCAGATCGCACGGGAATCGATCGCGCCAGCATCCGCATCCGGCGCCACGACAGCGCTGTCGAGCAATCCCGCGGCGCCGAGCGCGCGCACGAGTCCGCGACACGCCGCGTCGACATCGCCGTGATCGACGTCGTCGAGCACGCCCGAGCCGACGAAACGATCAAGCCGCTTGCACAGGTCGCGGTGCCGCGGTTCGAAAAACGGCCAGTCCAGCCAGTCGCGGGGAATCACCTTCGCCGATGCACTCATGACAGGACCCGTCCGCAAATTATTTTAAACATAAAATAATTGGCGGCAGATCGCCCTGTCAAGCTTTCGTCGGGCTCCGGGCAGGTGCAAAGACCGTCGCATACGGAGGGCGGAGACGTTCCGGCGAACGATCCTGCCGATGAATTACTCCGTCATGCCCGGGCTTGTTCCGGTCATGACGATGTGGAGAGTGACGGGCGCAAACCTCTGATCGCCGCATGCGACAGGCTCAGGGAGGGCCCGCCGTCCCTTCACTCCGCCGCCTTGGCCATCTTTCCGAACACGCGCGTCGGCGCGGGGAAGCCGCAGGAGGTGCCGTCGGTGATCTTGACCTGGTCCTCCCAGGGCAGCCGGTAGGTGCCGGCGACCATGTCGTGCATGAAGGTGTACGGGCAATCCATCGCGCCGCCCTTCACCGCGACATAGCCGCGGTGCCAGAGCTGATAGATGTTGTTCTCGACGCCCCAGCCGATGCGCGCCTCGCGCACGAGATCGGGACGCACCTCCGCGGTGATAATCTCGTCGGCCCGGCCGGTCGTGCCGTGCGCGAGAATGCTGCCGTCGAAATTGACGATCATGCCCTCGCCCATCGAATCGAACGAGCCGTCGGAGCCGCACATACAGACGTTGGCGGTCACCATGAGATTCTGGAATGCATTCGCCTGGTTGGTGAAGCGCCAGCTGTCGCGGATCGGGGCGGTGTAGCCCGCCGTGCGGATCATGATCTCCGCGCCCTTGTAGGCGCATTCCCGCGCCATTTCCGGGAACATGCCGTCATGGCAGATGATCAGCGCGATCTTGGCGCCGCGCGGCCCCTCGATGACGGGAATGCCGAGATCGCCGGGCTCCCACGGCTCGACCGGGATCCACGGATGAAGCTTGCGATAGTACAGCTTGATCTCGCCATTGCTGTCGATGATCAGGCCGGAATTGTAGGGATTGCCGTCGGGGTTGTACTCCATGATGGAGAAGCAACCCCAGATCTTGTTGTCGATGCAGGCCTGCTTGAACGCCGCGACCTCCGGCCCATCCAGCCGGCACATGATCTCCGGATTGGTGTCCATCGACAGCCCGTGCAGCGAATATTCCGGGAAGACGACGAGGTCCATGGTGCCGAGATTGCGCCGGGCCTTGCCGACCATCCAGACGATCTTCTCGGTCTGCTTCGCGAGATCCTCCTTGGTCACGACGACCGGCAATTGGAGTTGCACGAGGCCGATGACCACGCCGTGTTCGGATTTGTTGAGACCGCCGAGCCCATTCATGCCGGACCTCCCTGTGTGGCTGCCACCTGAATTTTGACCAAGACAACCACGATTTGGCGGACGCCGCGCGCCGATATTTCAGCGCGCGCTGCCGATTGCGCAGGCAGTTTCCGTCAGAGTGAGGGTGGCTGCTGCAGGCGTCGCTGAAGCCGCGCCAGCGCGCGGCCGAACACCGCGGCGTCGTTGGTCGCGCGCGCCAGCACCAGCGCGCCCTGGATGCCGAGCACCACCTCCTCGGCGCTGTCGGCCGCCTGGGCTACCGGCCAGCCGCCCCTCACCAGGGCATCGCGCAGCGCCTCGATCCAGCGGGTGAAATAGCTGGCGATCACGGCGGCGAAGCGGTCGCGGGTCTCGTCGAGCGCGAAGGCGCCGACCAGGCACACCCGGCGGCCGGAGCGGAAGTAGCCGTCGACGCCTCGCCACATCCGCGCGATCGCCAGGCCGGGCGCGTCGTCGCGCAACGGCGCATAGATCTCGCGCTCGAACCAGCCGTCGACGTGATCGAGCACCGCCCGCGCCATGTCGTCCTTCCCGCCGGGAAAGAAGTGATACAGGCTGCCTTTGCCGAGTCCGGTCGTCTCCGTGATGCGGCTGAGCGAGGTGCCCTCGAAGCCGTGCTCACGGAACACCTCGGCGATCAGCGGAATGACGTCGGCCCGCTCATATAGCGTGCGCATGACGCTCCTGGCTTACAGTCCCAATTCGGTCAGGCCCGGATGATCATCCGGTCGGCGGCCGAGCGGCCAGTGGAATTTGCGCTCGGTCTCCTTGATCGGCAGATCGTTGATGCTGGCGAAGCGGCGCTGCATCAGGCCCTGCGCGTCGAATTCCCAATTCTCGTTGCCGTAGGAGCGGAACCAGTGGCCGCCGTCGTCGTGCCACTCATAGGCAAATCGCACGGCGATGCGATTGTCGGTGAAGGCCCAGATGTCCTTGATCAGCCGGTAGTCGAGCTCCTTGCGCCACTTGCGGGTCAGAAACGCGACAATCTCGGCCCGGCCGGTGATGAACTCGGCTCTGTTCCGCCAGCGGCTGTCGGGCGTGTAGACCATCGACACCCGCTCGGGGTCGCGACTGTTCCAGCCATCCTCGGCCATCCGCACCTTTTGTGTCGCCGTCTCCAGTGTGAAGGGCGGGGCAAGCGCAGTCATTCGACCTCTCCTGTGTACCTATATCGATATATTGTACCAATCGGTACATGATGTCAATGAGCGCCAGCTGGCGCGGGGCGGCACCGCCACCGGCTGGGCTCCCGACCGAGTCATGATCGCAGACCGAACGCCCGGTGCGCCCCTACCGATCTTCGCCACGCGGCAGTCAGCACCCTTGTGTGCTCAACGGAAATTTGAATGATCTGCTAAGGGAACTGGCCCGGGCCGCGGGGACGACACGGTCCGTCGGCTGCACGTTTGGGGACGCTGGAGATGTCGATGCTCACGCCGCACGGCGAGTGCCTGCTGTGGACGCCTGAATTGATTTGGGTGAACGCAGTCTCCGACGTCCTTATTTCCGTCGCGTTCTTCACGATCGCTTTCGTGCTCGGCTACATCGTGTTTCGCCGCCGCGACTTCCAGTTCAGCTACATCTTCTGGGCGTTCGCGCTGTGGGTGTCCGTCTGCGGACTGACGCGCCTGATCGAGGTGCTCACGCTCTGGGTGCCGGCCTATGTGCTGGAGGCGGCGACGAAGGGCTTCCTGGCTTTCATGTCTGTCGGCATCGCCGCGGCGCTGATGCTCTTGTTGCCGAGGGTTCTGACGATGCCTTCGCGCGCCGATTTGAAGCTCGCCTATGCGCAGCTCGAGGAGGAGACGCGGCAGCGGCGCACCGCCGAGGCCATGGTCAAGCGCTTCCAGGAGATCGAGGCCACCGAGGCGCAGGTGCGTCAGGCGCAGAAGATGGAGGCGATCGGCCAGCTCACCGGCGGCGTCGCCCACGACTTCAACAACATCCTGACCGTGATCACCGGCACGATTGAGATCCTCGCCGAGGCAGTGAAGGACCGTCCGCAACTGGTGCAGATCACCAGCCTGATCAACTCGGCGGCGGCGCGCGGCGCCGACCTCACCAAGCACCTGCTGGCCTTCGCGCGGCGCCAGCCGCTGCAGCCGCGCAGCGTCGACATCAACGGCATGGTGGTCGACACCGCGCGGCTGCTGCGCCGGACCCTCGGCGAGCAGATCGAGATCGAATCGATGCTGGCGCACGATTCCGCGCCGGCGATGATCGACCCGAGCCAGCTGTCGACGGCGATCCTCAACCTCGCGCTGAACGCCCGCGACGCGATGCCGAACGGCGGCAAGCTCACGCTCGAGACCAAGAACGTCCTGCTCGACGACGCCTATGCGCGAATGAATCCGGAGGTCATACCCGGCAACTACGTGATGATCGCGGTCAGCGACACCGGCGAAGGCATTCCATCCAATCTGCTGGACAAGGTGTTCGAGCCGTTCTTCACCACCAAGGACGTCGGCAAGGGCGTCGGCCTCGGACTCAGCATGGTGTACGGCTTCGTCAAGCAGTCCAACGGCCACATCAAGATCTACAGCGAGCCCGGTCACGGCACGTCGGTGAAGCTGTATCTGCCGCAAGCTACGGCAGATGCTGACGTGCTGCTGCTGGAGGCCAGTCTGGCCAGCATGGAGCGCGGTGACGAAACGATCCTGATCGTCGAGGACGATTCGCTGGTGCGCGAATATGTCATTGCGCAGATCAAGCGGCTTGGCTACACGACCTTGGCCGCGAGCAAGGCCGACGAGGCGCTGTCGCTGATCGACAGCCCGGCGCGCATCGATCTCTTGTTCACCGACATCATCATGCCCGGCGGAATGAACGGGCGTCAGCTCGCGATCGAGGCGCTGAAGCGGCGGCCGAACCTGAAAGTGCTGTACACGTCCGGCTATACCGAGAACGCGATCGTGCATCACGGCCGCCTCGACGCCGGCGTGCTGCTGCTCACCAAGCCGTATCAGAGTGCGGATCTCGCCCGCATGATCCGGACCGCGCTGAACACGTGATTGGCCTTGCGGGCGACACATGATCCGGCTCTCATCGGCGCGCGTTGTGCGCTCACATCAAGCGCTGCATTCATTGAATGCTGCGCGCCTGTCGACTGCGGATTCGAGGTTGGAGTGAATGGGTAAAGTGTTCGGACGCTGGCTGGCCGCCGTGCAGGCCTATGCATCCGCCGACGATCCGCAGTCCGACATCGCCGCGAAGGTCGCGCTGGTCATCGTCTCCAACCAGCCGTTCTACCCGCTGTATCTTCACGCCATCGCCGGCACGGCGGCATGGCCGGCCTGGCTGACCCTGATCACGACGCCATTGTTCGCCGCGGTGCCGGTGCTCGCCCGTCGCAATCCGTTCGCCGGCCGCGCTCTGATGGTGCTGGCCGGCACCGCGAACACGGTGTTCTGCGTCAAGCTGTTCGGCGCGCAGAGCGGCGTCGAATTGTTCCTCATCCCGTGCGCGCTGCTTGGTGCCCTGCTGTTCCGCCCGGACGAGCGCATCCCCTCCCTACCGCTCCTCGCGCTCCCCTTCGTATCGTATCTGTTGGTCGATTTCCGGCTCGGCGCGCCGGTGATGCGCGTCGCCGACGCCAGCTACGCCTCGCTGGTCTCCATCAACGCGATGAGCGTCGCCGCGCTGACCGCCCTGATCGGCCTGCTCGCCGCCGCGCGGATGGCGACGGAGTAGCACCCTTTTCGCAGTCATCCCGGACAAGCCTGACAATGCGACAGCGTTTGCGGGCGCATCGCGGAGGGTCCCGTGCAGCACCAGCTCGGGCGAGGACCGCGCCACGGGACTGATGCCGCTTGTCGAACTAGGCCGCGGCCATCTGCCAGGGCGAGGGCGTGTAAGCGGGCGTGTGATAGTTCAGATTGGCCGGCGGCTGCGAAGGCGCCTGGCGGGAAACAAAGTAGTCCTCGAGCTCGGCGACGGCCCGGCTTTCCCATTCCGCGGCCTGCGCGAGCAGCGAGTCGCGCTGATGCGGACGGAATGCGGCCGTCTGGCGGTACAAGGAGGCGATGGTGCGATAGCGCCGCACATTTTCGAGAACCGCTTCCCCAGTCGTCGTCATGATTGCTCTCCCCTCTCCGTCCCCTCGGGACGTGCCGAAGGTGCACGCCGCCGCTTTGCGAAATCGTTAGCGGCCGGGATGGCGCGTTCTCATGGTTGGCAAATCCTTGCCTAAGCGAATGCATCGAATTGTCCGGGTCTTGTCAGCGGGAGGATATCAGCGGACCGGCCCTGACCCCTCCCGGCACGCTTACAGGTCCTTAAGGTTAAGCGGACGGGCTCTGAAAGTGACGTTATCACAGATACTTAGTGACATCGTCACAGACGCATAGGGATGCGAGTGTTGTAGTTCGACTACAGCCGGGCAGCCCGAAGTGTGAGAAGAACATGTCCGAACGTTGCTGAATTTGTATGAGGATTGTGGTCATGAAAACGCTTGCCTCGGCTGTCTCGCTGCTCATCGCGAGTTCGCTCAGCACCTTCGCTGCCGATCTGTCCGCCCGCTACACGAAGGCGCCGCCTCCGGCCGCGATCTACAACTGGACCGGCGGCTATTTCGGCGGCAACATCGGTTATGGCTGGGGCCGCTCGAACCTTGGCACCACGCTCGATCAGACCAGCAGCTGGGCGACCGAACCCGTCCCCTTCCAGAATCAGTTCGTGGCGATCAGCAACAACCGCCTCAATCCGTCCGGCGTCGTCGGCGGCCTGCAGGCAGGCTACAATTGGCAGGCCGGTCCCAGCGTGTTCGGCATCGAGGCCGACATCAACGGATCGGGCGTGAACAAGCGTGTCGTATACACCGGCGTGAACGTGCCGACGACCCGGACGTTCAACGAGAGCATCCGAAACGATTGGTTCATGACGCTGCGTGGCCGCGCCGGCTACGCCATCGACACGACCCTGCTCTACGTCACCGGCGGTCTGGCCGTCGGCAATGTGAAGGGCAGCTGGGACCTGACCTCCGGCAACGGCTACAACAAGACGGGCTCGGCCGATCAGACCCGTGCCGGCTGGACCATCGGCGCCGGCGTCGAGCATGCCTTCGCGCCGAACTGGACCGTCAAGGCCGAGTATCTCTACACCGACCTCGGCAGCATCAACTACACTTCCGGCTATGTTCCGGGCAGCACCTTCGCGCCTCCCGGCTTCAACTATGTCGAGCGTCTGTCCCAGGACTTCACCTTCCACACGGTCCGGATCGGCGTGAACTACAAGCTCGGCAGCCCGGTCGCCGCCCGCTACTGATCGCCGCCTTCTCTCCGAAGGGCCTCGGGTCAGCCGAGGCTCTTCGATCCGGGACTGGCGGGCATCGCCTATGCGCCCGCCGACGCGATCGCCGCCCTGAATCGCCGCAAGGTCAGCGCAAGCACCAGCGCACCGATCGCCCCGACCGCGACGAATTGCGGCCACACCACATCGATGCCGGCGCCGCGATACAGGATCGACTGCGCGAACGACACGAAATGCGTCGAGGGCGACGCCTTCATGATCGTGGACAGCCACACCGGCTGGCTCTCCACCGGCGTCATCCCGCCCGAGAGCATGTTGATCGGCACGGCGACCAGAATGTAGAGCAATCCGAGCTGCGGCATCGAGCGCGCGATGGTGCCGAGGAACAGTCCGACTGCGGTCGCGAAGAACAGATAGAGCGCGGTGCCGGCCAGGAACAGCGGGATCGAGCCCATGATCGGCACCTGCAGGTACCACCTCACGACGACGTAGAGCGCCACTCCAACGGCGACCGCGATGACCAGCGCATTGGCCCAGATTTTCGATATCGCGATCTCGAACGGCGACAGCGGCATGACCAGCAGATGATCCATGGTGCCATGCTCGCGCTCGCGCACCAGCGCGGCACCTGCCAGAATGATGGCCAGCATGGTGACGCTGTTGATGATGCCCATCACGCCCTCGAACCATGCGGTCGTCACGTTGGGATTGAAGGCGATCCGCGTCACCAGATTGACGGGCGACTCCACCGATGCATCCGAGCGGGCGACGAACCAGCCGACCTCGGTCGAGATGATCTGCAGCGCATAGCCCGAGCCGATGCCGGCCTGGATCATCGCCGTGGCGTCGACATTGACCTGCACCGACGGCTTGCGCCGGGCCAGCATGTCGCGCTGGAAATTCGGCGGAATGTCGAGCACGAAGGTGAAGCGGCCGCTGTTCATCCGCGGCTCGACCTCGCGCTGGGTAACGAAGACGGGATTTTGGAAATAAGGCGGCAGGAACGCCGCCGCGATGCGGCGCGACAGCTCGGAATTGTCCTCGTCGACCACGGCGATCGAGGCGCGGTGCAGCTCCTGCGAGTTGCTCTGCGCCTGGCTGATCACCGCCACGGTGAACGAATAGATCACGAGCCCGATCAGCACGACATCGCCGAACAGGCTGCGCAGCTCCTTGGTGCCGAGCCAGAAGATATTGGCGAGCGAGCGCAGCATGGCTCAGCGCTCCTGCTTCGGCAGCATCAGCAGGCTGAGCCCGGTCAGCACCGGGATGAAGACGAGCAGCATCAGGATATCGGCGCCGAGATCGGCGAAGCCGAGCCCCTTGGTGAAGGTGCCGACGGTGATCGGGCGATAGTAGGTCATCGGAAAGCCCATCCCGATCATGCGGGCGACGCCGGACAGCGACGACACCGGCACCAGCATGCCCGAGAATTGCGTGGCCGGCAGCACAGTGAGGATTGCGGTGCCGAACAGCGCCGCGATCTGGGTGCGGCAGAAGGTCGAGATCAGCATGCCGAAGCCGGTCGTGGTGACGACATAGACGATCGTGCCGGTGACCAGCGGCAGGCCGTCGCCCTTCATGGGCACACGGAACAGCGTCAGCGCCATGACGACCATCAGCGCGAAATTGACCAACGCCACCGCGATATAGGGCAGCTGCTTGCCGACCAGGAACTCCAGCCGCGTCACCGGCGTGACGTAGAGATTGGTGATCGAGCCGAGCTCCTTCTCGCGCACCACCGCGAGCGCCATCAGGATCGCCGGAAACAGCGCCAGCAGTAGCGCGATAGTGCTCGGCGCCATCGCATAGATGCTGTCGAACGCCTGATTGTACTTGAAGCGGATCTCGACACCGACCGGCGAGGCGGCCTGCGGCCGCGCGGTCTTGACGGCCGGGTCGGACAGATAGAGCTGATGCGTGCCTTCGAGATAGCCGCGAATCGTTTCGGCGCGGAACGGCATCGCACCGTCGATCCAGGCCGACACGAAGGCCGGCCGGCCGCGCTTGATGTCGATGCCGAAATTCGGCGGGATCTCGATCGAGGCCTTGATGTCCCCGCTCTTCATCCGCCGCTCCAGCTCGGCGTAGTCGGCAAGCGGCGGCTTCTCGACGAAATAGCGCGAGCCGCGCAGCTCCGCGAGGTAGGCCCGGCTCTCCGGCGACTGATCGCGGTCGAGCGCGGCGAAGGTCAGGTTGTTGACGTCGGTCGAAATGCCGAAACCGATCACGATCATCAGGAACGCGGTCCCGAACAGCGCGAACATCAGCCGGATCGGGTCGCGGAGCAGCTCGAGCCCCTCGCGGATCGTGTAGGCGAGCAGCCGCCGCGGGCTGAAGGCGCGCTGGACCATCGGCCGCTGCTGACGATGAGGAGCGGGCTGCGCCTGCGTCAGCGTGGCCGGCGGATCGGCGACACCGGCATCCTGCTCCAGGAACGCGATGAAGGCCTGCTCGAGCGTCTGCGCCTGCTTGGCGCGGATCAGCCCGTCCGGCGTGTCTGTCGCCAGCACACGCCCCTCATGCATCAGCGACAGCCGGTCGCAGCGCGCCGCCTCGTTCATGAAATGGGTCGAGACGAAGATCGTCATGCCGTCACGGCGCGACAGCTCGATCAACAGGCGCCAGAACTGATTGCGCGCCACGGGGTCGACGCCCGAGGTCGGCTCGTCCAGGATCAGCAGATCGGGCTTGTGCACGATTGCCACAGCGAGCGACAGCCGCTGCCGGATGCCGAGCGGCAGCTCGGCCGCGAGCCCGTCGAGATGATCGGCCAGGTCGCAGCGCTCGATCAGCTCGGCGATCCGTTGCTCGGCCGCGGCCAGCGGCAGATGAAACAGCCGGGCATGCAGCACGAGATTCTGCCGCACCGTGAGCTCGCCATACAGCGAGAACGCCTGCGACATGTAGCCGACGCGGCTGCGGGATTCGTGATTGCCGGCCTCCATCGAGCGGCCGAAGATCAGCGCCTCGCCGCTGGTCGGCGGCAACAGCCCGGTCAGCATCTTCATCGTGGTGGTTTTGCCGCAGCCGTTGGAGCCGACGAAGCCGAAGATCTCGCCCTTGCGGATCTGGAAGCTGACGTCGTCGACAGCGGTGAAGTCGCCGAAGCGGCAGGTGAGGTTGCGCGCGACGATGACGGTCTCGTGGCTGCCGTCGAGCGCGGTCTTCACCGGCATGTCGGTGTCGGCATGATCGCGCGATGCATCCAGCGGCAGCAGCGCGACGAACGCATCCTCGATCGTCGCGGCGCCGGTCTGCGCCTTGAGCTCGGCCGGCGTGCCGGTCGCAAGGATGCGGCCGTCGTTCATCGCGATCAGCCAGTCGAAGCGGCTCGCCTCCTCCATATAAGCGGTGGCGACGATCACGCTCATGCGGCTGACACTGCGCGCACGCAGCCGGTCGATGAGGTCCCAGAACTGGCGCCGCGACAGCGGATCGACGCCGGTGGTCGGCTCGTCGAGGATCAGGAAGTCCGGATCATGGATCAGCGAGCAGCACAGGCCGAGCTTCTGCTTCATGCCGCCGGAGAGCTTTTTCGCGGGACGGCCGGCGAAGTCGGCGAGCGCCGTGGCGCCCATCAGTTCGGCGATGCGCCAGTCCCGCTCCGCCCTCGCCTGCCCGAACAGACGCGCGAAGAAGGCGATGTTCTCATAGACGCTGAGATCGGGATAGAGGTTGCGGCCGAGCCCCTGGGGCATATAGGCAATGCGCGGGCAGACCTGCTGGCGCGCGCGCCGGTCGGCCATGTCGGCGCCGAGCACGACGGCCTCGCCGGCCTGGATCGCGCGTGCGCCGGCCAGGATCGACAACAGCGACGACTTGCCGACGCCGTCGGGCCCGATCAGGCCGATGACGCAGCCACTCGGAATCTCGATCGAGACGTCGTCGAGCGCGGTGACGTCGCGGTAGCGATGGGACAGATGCCTCACGACCGCGACCGGAGGCGCGGCGATGCTCATGGCGCGGCTTGCAGGCGGGCCGGCCAGGCGACATCGGAACCCCATCGGACATACGCGACACCCGGCAACCCACTCCTCACCGCGTCGGCATGGGCCGCAAGCCTGGCCGGATCGACGCGCACGCGGACACGGAACATCAGCTTGTCCCGCTCGCTGCGCGTCTCGACGGTTTTCGGCGTGAACTGCGCCTGGCTCGCGACGAACGACACCTTTGCCGGAATGGGATGATCGGCATAGGCATCGAGCAAGATACGGGCGTCGCTCCCGATCTTGATCTTCCCGACCTCCTCCGTCGGCAGGAACACGTCCATGTAGACGTAACCAGTGTCGAGCATGGTGAAGACCTTGCCGCCCGCGCCCAGCACCTCGCCGACATTGGCGAGGCGATACTGGATGCGGCCCGCCTTCGGCGCGATCAGCGAATTGTCGGCGATCTGCACCGTATAGAGCGCGACGTCGTGACGAACGGCCTCGAGCGCGCGCTCGGCCTCGGAGATGCGCGCCTGCGATCCGGCGAGGCCGGCGATGGCGGCATCGAGCGCCTGCTGGCGCTGGTCGGCGGTCTCCTTGGTGGTCCAGCCGTTCTGCAACAGGCTGCGCGTCCGCTCCATCTCCTGCTCGGCCAGAGTTTTCTGCGTCTGCAATTGCGCGAGACTGGCCCGCGCCTGATCGACCACGTGCTGCGCCTGCTCGGCCTGCGCCTGCGCCTTGGCGAGCGACTGCTGCAGCTCCTTGCTGTCCATCCGCGCGACGATCTGTCCGGATTCGACGAGGTCGCCGATGTCGGCGCTGAGCTCGGCGACGCGGCCGGCATATTTGGTCGCAATGTCGATTTCATCGGCCTCGACGCGGCCGTTGCTGACGCTGATGCCGGGCGGCAGCGGCGGATGCAGGCGCTGCCACCAGACATAACCGCCGCCTCCGGCGGCACCGACGGCGAGCAACAAGAGCAACAAAGGCCAGCGCAGCCGTTTTTTCGCCGGCACATGCGGCACGGGCACATGTGTCGCGGCTTCCGTGGGAACAGGGGCGACAGCGTTGGTGTTCGCCAGCGGCGGCGCATCCGCCACGAGCTGCGTATCCTTTTGACTCATCTCCGAACGCCTCGGCCATCCTCGACACGCGTCCGGTTTGCCACAGCGCAGCAAAATTCCGTTGACTCAGCTCAAACGGTCCGGCGCAGCGACGCCGCTCGTCGCACGAACGCGATCACATTCCGGTTAGCGTGTGACAGTCGTTGCGAACACCGCCACGCGCGGTTTCAGGGCCGCGCGCACGCGCGCAACGACATCGCCATAATCACGGCGCGCATCCTGGCGGAACAGCCGCAGGCTCGGATACCAGGGGCTATCGTCACGATCGAGCAGCCAGCGATAGTCGGGTGTGTATGGCAGCATGATCCAGGTCGGCCTGCCCATGGCGCCGGCGAGATGCGCGACGCTGGTGTCGACGGTGATGACGAGATCGAGATCGTCGATCAGTGCGGCGGTGTCGACGAAGTCGCGGATATCGGCTGTGAGGTCGAGGATGTCGCCACGCGCGGCGAGCACCGTCTGGTCGGCGGGCCGTATGCCCTTCTGCAAGCTGACGAACTGCGCATCGAGATCGAGCAGCGGCGCGAGCATCGCCAGCGGCATCGACCGGTTGTGGTCGTTCAGATGCGCGGGGTTGCCGGACCACACGAGGCCGACGCGCAGACGGTCGCGCGGCCCGAGTCGCTGCTGCCACAGGGCGCGGCGCGCGTCGGGCGGGCGCGGCAGATAGGCAGGCGCAGCTGGAATCGTGTCGAGGCGGGTCGCGAAGGCGAGCGGCAGGCTGGACAATGGACAATGGATGTCGATCGCAGGCACCGCGTCGACGCCGCGCGCAAGGCATTGCGCCACGCCGTCCACGCCCGACAGCAACGGCTGCAGCACCGCATCGACCTCGAGCACAACGCGCGCGCCCCGCGCGGCGACCATCGTCGCGTAGCGCGCGAACTGAATGGTATCGCCAAGACCCTCATCGCTGTGGAGCAGGATGGTCCGGCCCTCCAGCGGATCATCCCCGAGCCACATCGGCACGTCGAAGCTGCGCTCCACGAAACCGACGGCGCGGCATTGACGCCCCCATTCACGCGCCGCCCAGCCGCGCGCGAAATCACCCGCCAGCAGGCGGAACAAGGCGGCATTCCAATGCGCATCGGCGAAATCCGGCCGCAACGCGATGGCGCGGTCGAAGCTCGCGAATGCCTCGTCGAATCGATGCAATTCGGCCAGCGAGGTGCCGCGGTGATTGTGGAAATCCGCGGTCTGCGGCCGGATGGCGATCGCCTTCTCGAACACCGTGATCGCTTCGTCATGGCGGCCGAGATTCTGCAGGATGCAGCCATAGCTGTTGGCGATGTCGGGGTCGTGCGGCGCCAAAGCATGCGCGCGCTGGCCGAAAGGCTGCGCCTCGTCGTAGCGGCGCAGCCGCCGCAGCGAGATGCCCTTCAGGCACAGCACGCCGGCCTGGTCCGGCTGCTGCCGCAGCGACTGATCGAACTGCGCGATCGCCTCGACATACCGCCCGGCATCGAAATGGACCGCGCCGGCCTTGTTGGCGGCGTCGACATGATCCGGCTGCAGCTTGAGCACCTGTTCGAACGCCAGCGCCGCCTCGTCGCGACGTCCCTCGGCCTCCAGCGACTCGCCGAGACGAAACCATGTCGGGGCGCGGTCGGGCGCCAGCTGCAGCAGCCGGTCACACGCCAGCGCCGCCTCGGCATGACGGCCGGTCAGCTGCAGCAGTTCGCTCAGCGCGTCCCAGCTCTCGACGGCGTCCGGCCGCAGCTGCAGCGCGCGATCATAGGCCTTGATCGCTTCGTCGAGCCGGCCGGCAAGCCGCAGCGCCTGGGCGAGGCCGATGAAGGAGTCGGGGACCGAAACGTCCTGCCGGATGGCACGGGCAAACCATTCGATGGCATCGTCGAACCGCTTGAGCGCGACACAGACGCGTCCCATCGCCTGCAGAGCATCGATCGAGGCGGCGTCCAGCGTCAGCGCGCGGCGGCAGGTCTCCTCCGCCTTCGTTAGCTGGCCGGCCCGCAACAGCCGCAGCGCCGCGTCACACAGCGCTTCCGCCGTATCGGCGCGGCCCGCCGACCCGGACTTGACCGGAGATTTGCCGGCGGACCGGTGCGGCTTGTGCTTCATCATGAGATCTCTGCGCTCGTGACACGAGCGGTAGATGATTCCCGGATGCGCGGAAAGATTGCGCGGTCACGGTCAGTGGGAGATCGACTGTCAGGACGTTGCCGGCGCGAGCGGCACGGCCTCAAGGCCACCGAAGCGGCGCTCCCGGCCATGAAACGAGGCCAGCGCTTCGGCAAGGTCGGCCGCGTCGAAATCGGGCCACATCCGATCCGTGAAGTGCAGCTCGGCATAAGCGCCTTCCCACAACAGGAAGTCGGACAGCCGCTGCTCGCCGGACGTGCGGATGATCAGGTCGACGTCGCGCAAGCCTGCCTCTCCGGTCACGAGATCGGAGAATGTCTGACGGGTCAGGCCCTCGATGCTGCCTGCCTTCGCCGCGGCATTGAGGATCGCGTCGCGCGCCGAGTAGTCGACGGCGATGCGCAGATGCAAGGTGCGGCCGTCGCGCGTCGCCTGCTCGGCGCGAGCGATCGCATCGGCGATGCCGCCCGGCAGCCGATCGCGGCGGCCGATCACGTTGAGGCGAACGCCGTTGCGCACCAGCGATTCCACCTCGCTGGCGAGATAGACCCGGAGCAGCGCCATCAGGGCGGCGACCTCGGCACGCGGCCGACGCCAATTGTCGCTGGAGAACGCGTAGAGCGTCAGCGTGCCGATGCCCTGATCCGGCGCGGCCTCGACGATGCGGCGGATCGCCTCGACGCCCGCCTCGTGGCCGCGCAGCCGCGACATGCCCTTGCGCGTCGCCCAGCGGCCGTTGCCGTCCATGATGATGCCGACATGAAGGCCGTCGACCACAGCAGGCGATTTCGGTTGCAGACTACTTTGCATTGCAAAGCTCCAGGTCAAAAAAACGCGATGAAACGGTCAGGCGCGGCCGTGGATGAGACTGGCCGAGGATGGGGTGGGGTCCTTGCCGGCCGCCGCGGCCGCGTCGCGGACCAGCCGCTCGAGCACGGCGAGATAATCGAGGAAGCGATGACGTCCGGCCTTGGTCAGGCGACAACTCGTATGCGGCCGGTTGCCCTCGTAGCCCTTGGTGACCTCCACCAAGCCGGCTTCCTGCAGCACCTGGAGATGGCGCGACAGGTTGCCGTCGGTCAGGCCACAGAGCTGCTTGAGGTCGGCGAAGGCCAACCCCTTCGGATGTGCCATCAACGAGGTGAGCAGGCCGAGCCGGGCCTTCTCGTGAATGACGCGGTCGAGCCCGTCATAGGAGAACGGCGCACTGCCGTCAGTCTTCGACATCGGAATCTCCGGTCGCGAAATACAGAATGCCGGCCATCAGCGCCTGGCCGACCGCAAAGGGCAGCCCCATCGTCCAGGGCGACAGCTGATGCGTGAGACTGCCGAGCAGCAGCACGGCGAAGCCGGCGATGAAGTAGAACGCGCCGGCCAGCGCGACCGAGCGCGGCAGCGAGCGCACCGAGGCGAAGACCCCGAGCGACATCAGGATCTGCCACAGCCCGGGCAGCGTCCACAGCGCCTCCGGCGCGAACTTCCACAACAGCACGGCGAGCAGCACGCCGGCGATGCCCGCGGGCAGAAACTGCTCCACGGCCTGATGGATCATCGCATCGGCAAGGCCAGAATGATGCCGCTGCGACCGGGCGCGCATTTCGACCCAGATGATGATCAGCGAGACACAGGCCGCGGCCGCCCAGCCGAGCAGGAACACCAGTGGTTCGGCGGTCGGATCCAGCAGGACGAACTGCTGGACAAGCGCGGTGATCAAGGCGACGGCGGCCGTTCCGGCCATCGTTGCGGGTCCGTAGCCGCGAAACGCGGTTCCAGCGGCGAGTTGGCTGCGGATGGCGATGATGTCTGCCAGCGCCTTGTCGAGGTCGCGCATGTCTGACGTAGGTCCCGCCCGAATTAACTTTGCGATACAAAGTATACACGATCACAAAGTCGTTGCAAGACGGCTCCTCGCGGGCGACCCGGATACCCTTGTCGGGCATCCGGACGGTCAGGACGGCTCAGTAGTAATTGTAGCGGTGCACGCGCTGAGGCGGCGGCATGTCGACATAGACGGTCGGGCCCCGCCGGGCCGGATCGAACGCCACGCGCGGGTTGATGCCGCATGCGACGCCGCGCCCCGAGGCGCTCGCCTTGCATTGCTCCAAGGTCTGGTAGGAGCAGTCGCCGGGATAACCGACACCCCTGCCCTGCACGCACCAGGGATAATCGTAGCCTCCGGCGGCGGCCGGCGTGGCGTCACCACCGCTGACGAGTGCAACGCCGACGAGGCCGGCCGCCATCATCATCACCTTGCGCATGATCTGTTCCTCTGCTGGCTGGAAGAATGCATCACACTGGCATGGTCAAAAAACGACAAACCCGCGGACTGGATCACCAAGCAAGGCGATGAGGTGTCGCGGATGCGGCAAGTCATCGCGGTGGGGACGTGCGGGTGCTGCGCCTCAATCCAGCTTCAGGCCGGCGAACTCGACGACCTTCTTCCACTTGTCCGTCTCGGCCGCGATTTGCGCGCCGAACTGCTCCGGCGACTGGATCAACGGCTCTCCGCCGAGATCGATCAGCCGCTTCGTGATCTCGGGCTCGGCCAGAACAGCGTTGACCTGTTTGTTGAGTTTCTCGACGATCTCCTTTGGCGTGTTCTTGGGCGCTCCCATGCCGAACAAGGCGCTCGCCTCGTAGCCGGGCACGGTCTCGGCGATCGCCTGGACATCCGGCAATTGCGCGGAACGTTCCTGGGTCGTGACGCCAAGGGCGCGCAGGGAGCCGGAGCGAATGTGCTGAATGATCGACGGCATGTTGTCGAAGATCACCTGGACCTGGCCGCCGAGCATGTCGGTGATCGCGGGCGCAGCGCCGCGATACGGCACATGCTGCATCTTGGTGCCGGTCATCGCCATGAACATCTCACCCGAGAGATGCACTGAGGTGCCATTGCCGGACGACGCCATGTTGACCTTGCCGGGATTCTCCTTGAGGTAGGCGATGAACTCGGCGACGGTCTTCGCCTTGATATCGCTGTTGACCGTCATCACGTTGGGCACGCGATTGAACGAGGCCACCGGCGCGACGTCGCGAACGAAATTGAACTTCAGGTTCGTGTAGAGGCTCGTGTTGATGTAGTTGGCGGGATTGACCAGCAACACCGTGTAGCCGTCGGGCTGGGCGTTCACGACCGTCTCGGTGCCGATATTATTGCCGGCGCCGGGCTTGTTCTCGACCACGAACTGCTGGCCGAACGTCTCCGAAAGCCGCTGTCCGATCAGCCGTGCCAGGATGTCGGTCGCGCCGCCCGGCGGATAGCCGACGACAAAGCGGACCGGGCGGCTCGGATAGTCGGCGGCGGAGGCCCTGCGAAGGGCGGCGACGGACGGAACGGCGGTGGCGATCAAGCCAAGCGCGGCACGGCGTGAAATCATGCGTTTCCTCGGTTATGTATCGTTGAGCGCCCGTGAACGAAGCGCTGGTGTCGATTGTAGCCCAACCGCGCGATCGTCGCGAGGTCGATGTCTTGATCAGGAGGAGAAGCTCATGCCGGTGAAGGTCCATGCACTCGATCACCTGGTCATCAACGTCGCCGACGTCGACCGAACGACAGCCTGGTACCAGAAGGTTTTGGGCATGGATTTGCAGGTCACCGACCTCGGGCCAGGACGCGCCAGGCGCACGTCGCTCTTGTTCGGGACCCAGAAGATCAACGTGCGACCGAAGGACGCGGACAAGGTCGACTGGTTCACCGCGGACCATGTCGGCGCGGGCAGCGACGATCTGTGCTTCCTGACCAGCAGCACTCCGGATGAAGTGGTGGCCCACCTGCAAGCGCTCGGCATCGCCATCGAGGAAGGCCCGGTCGACAAGCAGGGCGCCCGCGGCACCCTGCGCTCGGTGTATTGCCGCGATCCCGACGGCAGCCTGATCGAGATCTCGTCCTACCGGGAGTGAGCGCGGGCTGTGCGCTACTTCGTGACGGCTTCGCCGCTTTGCTCCATCCGGGCGACGATCTCGCTGCGCGACCAGCCGGTCAAGGCAGCCAGATCGGTCGCCTCCTTGGCGAAGCGTGCGGACAGGTTCTCCTGGTAGGACTTCGCCGCGTCGCATTTCGCCTCGCCGCGCCAGGGATGGCGCTGCACGTAGCGGCCCTGGAAATTGCCGCGGTCCTTGGTCTCGGTGAAGGCGATGTCCTCGGGAAACGATTTCGCATCGTAGCGGACGTGCAGCCGGGTCACATAGGCCTCGGAGCCGCCGCCGGCGCGACGGCCGGCGCTGAAGGCCGTGGCCTCGTCGCTGCCGATCCAGCGCGCGCCGAGCTCGACCAGCTCCTTGTTGCTCATCGGATCGGCGGCGCAGGGGTCGCACCACGCCATGTCCCAGGCATATTCGACGAACACCGCCTGCATGTTCTCGCGCGCGACGGCGCGTTCGAACAGCGCCTTGTAGAACGGGCCGAACTCGTTCTTGACGTACAGCGGCACATCGATATTCGACGGGATCTTCACCGTCCGATAGTTGGCTGCCTCGATGCGGCCGCTCCGCGTCAGCGCGTAGATGATGAGATCCTGCGGACCCCTGGCATTGACGGTGCCGAGCCGCAACGGGACCATGAACTTGGCGCTCTGGTAGCGGACCTGCAGCGGCCGGAGCTGGCCGGTGTCGAGCCCCTTCATCCGCTCGACATTGACCTTGGCCACGAAGAACCGCATGCCCTGCTTGATGTAGCTGCCGAGCACGGCCTCGGCCCCCTCGGGAATACGGTAGTTGTTGTCGGTCAGCCAGCGCGTCAGGCCGTCGCTTTCCTGCGCCGACAGGATCAACACGTCGTATTCGGCGACATCGTAGCTTGCCTCGATGGTGACGCCATAATCCGACTTGAATCCCAGGCGCGGAGCCCCCGCCATCATCGGCGCCGCCGGCATTGCCCGCGCTGCAACGATAACCGGCGCGCAGGGATCGTCGTCGTGGTATTCGACCAGCCGCGGCGCAGTGTATTTGTCGAGATGCTCGATCGTCTTCGGCTCGACGACGCCGATCTGCTTGCGCTCGATGAAGGTCGGCACGGGAACGACCACAGCGAATTCCTTCACGTCGCCCTCGAAGTCGCTGGCCATCGTGATCGAGGTCTGCTGGCCATCGCGCGACAGCACGACCTTGGATGACTGGTTGAACAGCTTGGAATCGGCCTGTGCGACATAGAAGCCGCAGAACGCCTGGGCCGGCACGATCGCCGCCTGGGACAGGATCGCTGCGGCGGCAACGCCGGTGCGGGCCATCGTGCTGAAGCGTGGGGTCATCGCGATACTCCTTCGGAAACGGGCGAACGCCAGGAAAAGCGGGCGGCCGGGATCAGCCGGTCGAGCACCAGGGTCAGTGGCGACAGCGCGATCAGCGCGACGTAGAGCGCCGGACGCATCTGCATGACGAACGTCAAATAGTGCGCGGTCACCGCGATGGTCATCGCGAACAGCAACCGGCCGGCGTGCGAGTCCGGCGTGGTGCGCGGATCGGAGATCATGAAGAAGGTGAAGATCAGCAGCGAACCGCTCTGCAATTGGTGCAGCGGAATCGCCAGGGGATCGCCGAGCCACAGCGCGCGCAACAGCAAGAGCGCGGCATGGCTGGCGAAAAAATAGATCGCGATATCCACCCGGCGCGATGCGCTCAGCACCAGGATCGCGAAGAAGCCAGCCAGGCTCGCGAACCAGACCTCCGTGCCCCATTGACCGGGCGAGATCCATACGCCATGCGATGTGAACAGCAGCACCACGATCGCAAAGCCGGCGGGATTGAAGAGGTGCTTGCCGTCGATGCGCAGCACGAATTTCGAGGCGATCGCGATGGCGGCGGCCGCCGCATGCAGCCAGAGCGCGTCCGCCCGCAGCAGCAGGCTGAGCGACAGGCCGGTGATGAGCGGCGACCTGAGATCGAGCGGCGTTCCGCTGAGACGGCAGCCGATCACCTGCGTAACCAGGGCCGTCGTGACGGCGATCACGCTCGCTGCCGGGCGTGCGCCAAAATCGATCATGGCGAAATTGATCGCCAGCAGCGTGGCCAATGCCGCGATCTGGAAATAGCGGGCATCGGGCAGCCGCCATGGTCGGGCCAGGGCCTGCATGCGAACCTCCGGGCGTGTCTTGCCGCGCCATTCGTCGCCGCCAATCGGCAACCGGTTCAATCCGATTTGCTCGCGGCGACGGTGAGTGGCAAAAGGTGGATGAACGACAAACGAAGCGGCCGGGACGGGCTGCGGACAAGAACAATGGGAGCGAACATGAACGGACTGACGATCGCGCCCGGTACGGTGACGCCGTTCGACGGCATGGACGTGCCGTGGCTGCTGAAGCTGCGCAGCGAGGTCAGGCGTGACCATCCGTTCCTGATCTGGGCGCCGTTCGACGCGCCGGCGCGGCGATGGAGCTATGGCGAGTTTCACGACCGCGTCGGCGCGCTGGCCGCGGGCCTCGTCAAGCGCGGCATCAAGCCGGGCGACGCGGTGCTGATCCATCTCGACAATTGCATCGAGGCGATGCTGGCGTGGTTCGCCTGCGTCGAGCTCGGCGCACTCGCGGTCACCACCAACACCCGCTCGGCTGCCGCCGAGATGAGCTACTTCGCCGATCACTGCCGCGCGGTCGCCGCGATCACCCAGCCGGCCTATGCCGAGATGATCTCGGCGCATTGCCGCGGCCTCCGCTGGCTTGCCGTGATCTCGCATGATCCGGGGCAGCCGGACGCAACGGCGGTCGGCGTGGGCGACCGGTTCGAGACGCTGTTTGCCGACAGCGCCGACCGGCCGCGGCGGGCCACCGATCCGCTGGCGCCGTGCAGCGTGCAGTACACGTCGGGGACGACGTCGCGGCCGAAGGCTGTGCTGTGGACGCACGCCAATGCGCTGTGGGGCGCCAAGGTCAACGCCGTGCACGAGGACCTGCACCAGGGCGACGTGCACCAGACCTATCTGCCGCTGTTCCACACCAATGCGCTGGCCTATTCGATGCTGGCGACCCTCTGGGTCGGCGCCAGCTGCGTGATCCAGCCACGCTTCTCGGCGAGCCGGTTCTGGAGCGTCGCGGTGGAGCATGGCTGCACCTGGACGTCGACGATCCCGTTCTGCATGAAGGCACTGCTCGACCAGGAGGTGCCGAAGGACCACAGATTCCGGCTGTGGGGCACAGCGGTGTCGGAGCCGACGGCGTTCGCGAAGTTCGGCATCAAGATCATCGGCTGGTGGGGCATGACCGAGACCATCACCCACGGCATCGTCGGCGAGGTCGACCAGCCGAACACGCCGATGTCGATCGGCCGCGCCGCGCCGGAATACACCATCCGCATCACCGATGATGACGGACGGCCGACGGCGGTCGGCGACACCGGCAATCTCGCCATCAAGGGCGTGCCCGGCCTGTCGCTGTTTTCAGAGTATCTCTACAACGAGGAAGCGACCCGGACGAGCTTCGATGCCGACGGCTTCTTCCTCACCGGCGACCGTGTCACGCGGCTTGACAACGGCTTCATCAAGTTCGGCGATCGCACCAAGGACATGCTGAAGGTCGGCGGCGAGAACGTCGCAGCGTCCGAGATCGAGCAGGTGATCATCACCGTGCCCGGTGTGCGCGAGACCGCGGTCGTCGCCAAGAAGCACCCGATGCTCGACGAGGTGCCGGTGGCGTTCGTGATCCCGCAGGCCGGCGTCGCGCGCGAGGAGCTGGCGGAGAAAGTGCTGGCCGCCTGCCGCGACGGTCTCGCCGACTTCAAGGTGCCGCGCGAGGTGAGGCTGGTCGACGTGATGCCGCGCTCGACGCTCGAGAAGGTCGCCAAGGCCGAATTGCGCAAGCTGCTCGACTGACGATCGCGCGGCTCACTGCATCGTCACGCGGACCGGCAGCGTCTTCGGTCCGTTCACGAAGGTGGCCTGCGTCATCTTGACCGGCCGTCGAGCGACAGCGAGGTCAGGCGCGGCAGCAGCTCCTCGAACAGGATGCGCATCTCCAGCTTTGCGAGATGCTGACCGAGGCACAGATGCGCGCCGTAGCCGAACGCGACGTGACGGTTCGGCTTGCGGTCGCTGCGGAACGCGTCGGGATCCTCAAACACCGCCTCGTCGCGATTTCCCGAGGCGTAGCACAGCATCAGCCAGTCGCCCTTCGCGATCCGCCGGCCGCCGAGCTCGGTGTCGGCGGTCGCGCTGCGCATGAAATGCTTGACCGGCGTCATCCAGCGGATCGCCTCGTCGACCAGTCCCGGAATCAGTTCGGCATCTGCCTTCACGCGCGCGAACTGCGCGGGATCCTGCGCCAGCGCCCAGATCGCGCCCGGCCGTCGATGACGACGTCGTGTCGTGGCCGGCGGTGGCGACGATCATGTAGTAGCTGGTGCGATCGTGTAGCGGCATCTCCTCGCCATTGATCCGGGCATTGGCGATGACGGTGGCGAGGTCGTCACGCGGACGGGCTCTGCGGTCCGCGGTGATGCGCTCGAAATAGGCGGCGAAGTCGGCGACCACGGCCTGCAGCATCGCCGCGAAGACCTCGGCCGACAGCCCCTCGCGCACCCGCGCCGTGTCCGGATCCTGCGGGCCGAACAGCTCCTGCGTCAGCTTGAGCATGCGCGGCTCGTCCTCCTCGGGCACGCCGAGGATCTCCATGATCACATGCAGGGGATAGCCGAGCGCGACGTCGGCGACGAAATCGCAGGCGCCGCCATGGGCCGCCGCCTTCGCGGCCATGCGATCGACGGTCGCGCGCGCGATCTCGCGGATGCGCGGCTCGAACTTGGCGATGTTGGCCGGCATGAACCAGCCCTGCGTCAGCGCGCGATATTTGGGATGGTCCGGCGCGTCCATCTGCACCAGCGAGCGCACGAGATTGGGCTGGCCGGTGATCTTGTGGACGCGCTCCAGCACCGCCTTGTTGGTCAAGGTCGTGGCGCGATCGGCGTTGTGGAACAGCTCGTTCTGCCGGCTGATGGCGAGAATGTCGGCGTGCCGCGTCACCACCCAGAACGGGTCGAACGTCTCGAGCTCGGCGCGGCCGAGCGGATTGTTGGCGCGCAGCCAGCGATAGGCGTCATGGATGCGGTGGTCGGCGTAGCACGCGGGATCGACCAGGGTGACCGCGATGTCGGCCGGAATGACCTCGTCAGCCAATGCCGCGCTCATGCCGATCGCCCCGCTTGCTTCCTCGACGGCAGGTAGGATAGTGCGCAGCTGCACCCGGGCACTTGCGTCCAGCAGCTAGCCGCCGTCTCAGCCCGAGAGTCTCAATGCGCGCCCATCGCGACCGGGCGGAACGCCTGCAGCAGCTGCTGGTCGAGCTTCGGGCCCATGTTCTCCATGATCTGGAAGGCGCGCGCATGGGTGAACGCCGGACGGTAGGCGCGGTGCTCGATCAGCGCGGCGTAGATGTCGACGATCGTGGTCAGGCGCACGATATCGCTGATCTGCTCACTGTGCAGCGCGTCCGGATAGCCGGAGCCGTCGAGGAATTCGTGGTGATGCAGGATCACGTCGAGCATTTCCGGCGGGAAGCCGCCCTGCCGGGACAGCGCCTCGTAGCCGCGGCGCGGATGCTGGCGCAGCAGCGCGATCTCCTCGGCGGTCAGCTTGCCCTGCTTGTCGAGGATCGCGACGGGGATGAAGGCCTTGCCGACGTCGTGCAACAGCGCCGCGCGGACCAGCCGGCGCTGATCGTCCTCACGCATGCCGAGATGGATCGAGAAGCCGACCGCAAGCCCGGTCACGAACAGGCAGTGCCGATAGGTGTCGTTGTGGTGGCAGCCGACCACGGTCATCCACTCGCGCAAGGACGAATGCTTGATCGCCTTGAGGATCTTGTTCTCGGCCGCGACGATGTCCTCCATCGTCAGCGGGATCCCCTCCGGCAGCTTCTCGAAGATCTTGGCCATCACGGCCTGAGCGGCCTCGATCCCGCGGTTGAGCAGCTTGCCGCGATCGCTCTCGTCATAGCCGTCATCGGCCGGCAGCGCCGAGCGGACCCGCTGCAGTACGTCGGCGGCGCTGAACGGACGCGCGATGGTGTCGGTCGCGCCCAGCGCCCAGGCCTGCATCGTGGCATGATGCAGCGCCTCGGCCAGAACGAACAGGCGCGGCACGTCGCTATAGGCGCGCGAGGACAGCTTCTTGCGCACCCGCTGCACGCTCTCGGGCGAGCGCAGGTTGATGTCGACGATGACGCCGGAGAAGCGGTTGCCGGGATTTTCAGGAATGTCGGTGGTCGGCATCAGGTCGACGTCGCCGACGGAGCGCAGGATGCGCGCCAGCTCGCTGCTCTGGTCGCCGCGATCGGACGCGAGCAGGAGATGACGCCTGGTCGCGGTCTGGGTCACGGTCTGCTTGGCTGTCGCGCTCATACGTGCTCGCCCCTCTCGGTTTGCTGCCTTTGCAAGCTACTTGGATACGGGTTCGACGCGGCTTAATCCGATCGTTCAAGCTGTCTGCGTTTGGGTGAGCGAAGAGTTAAGAGGATCGCTCGAATTGC
This sequence comes from Bradyrhizobium sp. ORS 278, assembly GCF_000026145.1. NCBI lineage: Bacteria > Pseudomonadati > Pseudomonadota > Alphaproteobacteria > Hyphomicrobiales > Nitrobacteraceae > Bradyrhizobium > Bradyrhizobium sp. ORS 278. Next base: position 7,449,216 of record NC_009445.1, read on the forward strand.
GCGCCGCCGGCGGTGTGCCCTGACCAAACGAAAACCGCCGGAGAGGGCATCTCCGGCGGTTCCGAGGTTGTTGTTGCTGGCGTGTGGCGTCAGGCCTTCATCGCCGCCTTCACCGCTTCCGCGGTGATCGGCAGCGACCGCAGCCGGGCGCCGCAGGCGTTGTAGATGGCGTTGCCGAGCGCAGGCGCGACCACGGTCACCGCGGGCTCGCCGACGCCGGTCGCCTTCTCGCCATTGGCGATCACGGCGATCGCGACCTCCGGCACCTGGCTCATGCGCAGCGGCGTGTAGCTGTCGAAGTTGGTCTGCTCGATGCCGCCGTCCTTCAACGTCGCCTTCTCGTACATCGCCAGCGACAGGCCCCACAGCGCCGCACCCTCGACCTGGGCGCGGATGTTGTCGGGATGCACCTGCGTGCCGACATCGGTCGCCACGGTGAGCTTCTTCACCGTGACCGCGCCGTTGTCGGCGACCGCGACATGGGCGACGCACGCCGTCCAGCTCGCGGTCGCGCGCTCCTGCGACGACACGCAGGCGACGCCCATGCCCTCGCCCTTCGGCAGCTTCTTGGCGCCATAGCCTGACAGGCCCATCGCCGCGAGCAGCGTGTTGCGCAGCCGCTGCGCGCCGCCATCGTTCTTGCCCTTGCCGTCGAGCAGCGCGATGCGGAACTGGGCCGGGTCCTGACCCGACGCGGCCGCGATCTCGTCGATCATGCTCTCGACCGCCCAGAACGTCCAACCCGGCGCTACCGAGCGGAGCTGCCCCGACGGCGTCGCATTATGCGCGAGCTCGTTCTTGATCGCGCGCACATGATGGTTGGGCACGGTGTAGAAGAAGTCGGCGCCGTTGACCGTGAACGAGTCGAGCGGGCCCTTCTTGTCGACCGAGGGCGTCAGGAAGTCCGGGATGCCCCAGCGCGCCGTCGGCCAGGCCGAGACGACGTCGTGGCTGAGCGCGATCAGCTTGCCGTCGCTGTCGAGCCCCGCCTTGACCTTCTGGTAGGTGAGCGGCCGCGAGTAGTCCATCGTCATATCGTTCTCGCGGGAGTAGATCACCTTGACCGGCTTGCCGACGGCCTTGGCCGCCTGCACCGCCGGCACCATCATGTCGGCATCGAGCCTGCGGCCGAAGCCGCCGCCGAGCCAGGCTTGGTGCATCACGACATATTTCGGATCGATCCCGGCCGCTCCGGCCGCGATTGCACCGGAGCGGGTCGCGAACTGGTTGCCGGAGTAGATGTGCAGGATGTCGCCCTTGAACTCGGCGGTCGCGTTCATCGGCTCCAGCGGCGCGTGGATGTTGATGCTGGTGGTGTACTCCGCCTCCAGCACCTTGGCCGCACCGGACAGCGCGGCCGTGGCATCGCCGTCCTTGACGAAGAACTGTCCGGAGTCATCCTGGGCCTGCAGCTTCTTGGCCTCGGCGAGGATGCTCGCGGTGCTGACATTGGCGTACGGGCCGTTGTCGTAGGTGATCTTCAGCGCATCCGCCGCCTTCCTGGCATTGGCATAGGTGTTGGCAACTGCGACCACCCACCCTGACGTGGAGCCGGTCTTGTCATCGAGCGTGACCGCCTTGATGAAGCCCGGGACCTTCTTGGCCTCCGAGTCATCCACCGACTTCACTGTCGCGCCGAAACGGACCGGTGGCGTGACCACCTTGCCGTAGACCATGCCCGGCAGCATCGTATCGATGCCGTACTTCGCGGTGCCGTTGGTCTTCGACGGGATGTCGAGCTGCGGCACCGAGACGCCGATCATGGTGTATTGATCGGGCGTCTTCAGCGTGATCGCCTTGAGCTCGTCGGGCGTGAAGCTCTTGGTGATCTTGCCGCTCTTGACGATCTCGGCATAGCTCATCTGCTTCTTGGTCTTCGGATGCATCACGACGCCGTCGCGCACCACGAGCTCCTTGGCCGGCACGCCCATCGCGGTCGCAGCGGCTTCGGTGAGCGCGATGCGTCCGGCAGCGCCGGCGCGGCTCATGGCGTCGAAGTTCATCATCGTGCTCCAGCTGCCGCCGGTGATCTGGGCGCCGAGCACGGGATCGTTGAACTTCGGATCGTTGGAGGCGAGCTGGACGCGCATGTCCTTCCAGGCCGCCCCGAGCTCCTCGCAGATGATCTGCGCCATGGTGGAGGCAATGTGCTGGCCCATGTCGGCCTTGCCGCAGGTCACGGTGACCAGACCATCGGGTGCGATCGAGTACCACACGGTCGGCTCGAAGGCCGAGGGCGTGGTCGCGGCGAGCGCGGAATCGGCGAGGCCGGCATAGCCGAGCACGAGGCCGGTGGCGGCGGTGCCGACCAGGAAGGAGCGGCGGCTGAGATCTGTGGCCATGGTGGGCGCTGCTTTCACGTGCTGGTTCATGTCGCCCTCCGGTCGCTGGTGTTCGACGCGGTGCGCATCTCGGATGCGGCGCGCTGGATCGCCTTCTGGATCCGCGAATAGGTCATGCAGCGGCAGAGATTGCCGTCCATATGCGCTGTGATCTCCTCCTTGGTCGGGCTCGTGGTCTTGGCGAGCAGCGAGGCCGCCTGCATGATCTGCCCCGACTGGCAGTAGCCGCATTGCGGCACCTGCTCGGCGATCCACGCCTTCTGCAAGGGATGGTCGCCCTTCTGCGACAGGCCCTCGATGGTGGTGATCTTCTTGTCCTTGACGTCGCCGACCATGGTCTGGCACGAGCGCACCGCCTCGCCGTTGACGTGCACGGTGCAGGCGCCGCACAGCCCCGCGCCGCAGCCGAACTTGGTGCCGGTCATCTGCAACTGCTCGCGGATGACCCATAGCAGCGGCGTGTCGTTCGCCGCATCGACGGACATGGTCCGCCCATTGATGGTGAGATTAGGCATGTGGTTTCTTCCCCGCCCGGCATACGACTTCGCTTACGGCGAAGTTCGGTTTGTGAGGACGCCGGCACCCACCGGTTCGATGCCAGCCTGCGCGAAAGAATGATCGCGTTGGCGCCGTGACGCAACGAAATTTGGAACACCCACTTGCGAAATGAATCGGCATTTTGCGTTGTGCGACGCAGAATTTCTGGGATGGCAGGTCCTCACGAGGTAAAAGAAAGACAAGCATCGACGGCGCGGCCAGGGAGACATCAGCTGATGAGGATACCAGCATATCGAAGGGCTCTCGCCGCGGCGATTGCGTCCATGCTGCTCCCTGGCCCGCTGATTGCAGGCGACGTCGGAGCGCGCGAGGCTGCGCCGCTCGTCGCGGCGCGCGCCCCTTTCACAGCGACGTTATCCAACCTGTCGCCACTTGCCTTCGGCATGGATGTCGGGGAGACATCGCGCGTGCTGGCGCAGCCGCTGATCTACCTGAACGGCACGCCCGGCAACGAGACCTTTCTCGCCTTGCGCAATCTCGGCGGCAGCGGACTGGTCCCGCATCATCACCGCCTGTTCCTCAAGTTCCGTGGGGGTCGGCTGACCGGCTGGAAAGAGGACTACGGCACCAATTGGATGTGGCGCTGAAACGCGCCATCGCGACGTCTTAAAAGGAGTCAACGTGGGACAGGATATCAAGCTCACCGCATCGGACGGCTTTCAGCTCGGCGCCTATCGCGCCGACCCGTCCTCGGCCTCCAAGGGCGCGCTGGTCGTGATCCAGGAGATTTTCGGCGTCAACCATCATATCCGCAACGTCTGCGACCGCCTCGCGGCCGAAGGATACGTCGCGATCGCGCCCGCGATCTTCGATCGCGTCGAGCCCAACTTCACCTCGGGCTATTCGCCGGATGAAATCGCCGTGGCGCGGAAATTCGTCGCCAACCCGGACTGGCAGGCGTTCCTGCGCGACACCCAGGCCGCGATCGCTGCGGTGAAGGATGCAGGCCCCGTGGGAATCATCGGCTTCTGCCTCGGCGGCAGCATCGCCTATGCGGCCGCGACCAAGCTCACCGGATTGAAGGCGGCCGTCGGCTATTATGGCGGCGCCGTCGTGCGCTTCGCGGATGACAAGCCAGCCGTCCCGACGCAGCTGCATTTCGGCGAGAAGGACGCCGGCATTCCGCTGACCGATGTCGAGACCATCAAGGCCAAGCGCCCCGACGTCGAGATCTTCGTCTATCCCGGCGCCCAGCACGGCTTCGGCTGCGACGAGCGCGCGAGCTACGACAAGCCGAGCTCGGATCTGGCCTGGACGCGCAGCCTGGCGTTCTTCGCGCAGCATCTGCGCTGATCATTCTCCTTCGTCATTGCGAGGAGCGCAGCGACGAAGCGATCCAGGGCGTCACGCGCGACCCTGGATTGCTTCGGCTCGCTCGCAATGACGGTGGAGCGCCGCGACTCTCTAAGATCTGCAACAGTGTCGGGCGTCAACGACGTCTGCGAAATCAGAACCAGCGCTCGCCGACCTGGATCGTATCGCCGGGCCTCAGCGACGTGCCGAGCGGAACCTCGTAGCGCGCTGCGCCGCCGGCATCGGTATGCGTCAACGTGACGATGTCGCGCCGCGCCCGCGGCGAGAAGCCGCCGGCGATGGCGATGGCGCTCTCGACGGTCATGTTGGGCACGTAGGGATATTGGCCGGGCGCCTGCACCTCGCCGAGAATGAAGAACGGGCGATAGGCCTCGATCTCGACCGCGACCGAAGGCTCGCGGATGTAGCCGTTGCGCAGCTTCGCCATGATCTCTGCGGCGAGACCCGCGGTGGTGCGGCCTCGTGCCGGAACGCTGCCGATCAGCGGCATGGTGATCGAGCCGGACGCATCGATCGCATAGGTGTTGGTCAGGCCCTCCTGGCCGTAGACGACGACGCGAAGCTTGTCGCCGGCATCGAGATGGTACGCCTGCTCGGAGCGCGCAGGCGCATAGCCGACGGGCATGCCCGCGGCACCACGCGGGGCGGCGGCGAACGAGTTGCGCAGTGCGGGAATCGCTCCGCCCTGCCCGGTGGCGGCAACCGGGGCGGTCGAAGGAGTCCCGTAGGCCATGGCATCGAGGTCGCTCTGCGGCTGGCCAACGGCGACGGGGGACGTCGTGACGCAGCCCGACAGCAGGACCGTGAAGAGGATGGCAATGACCGGAACGAAATACGCGCGCACTCGAACAATCCCTGAGTGAGGATGTCCCCTAGTCATGCGCGGTTAAGGTTAACAAACCGTTGGCGCGTGTAGTCGGGACCGCGCGCAAGCACGGACGCTTGCGTGCCTGCCGAAGAAAAACCCTCTCCCACAAACGTGGGAGAGGGTTCGGATGTTCAAGCCGATCCCTCTGATGCGGCGGAACTACGCGCTCACGCCGACGCCGATCGGGCAGGCGACGCCGGTGCCGCCGAGACCGCAATAGCCGGCCGGATTCTTGGCCAGATACTGCTGGTGATAGTCCTCGGCGAAGTAGAACGGCCCGGCGGGCGCGATCTCCGTGGTGATCGCGCCGAGACCCTTGGCACGCAGCGCCTTTTCATAGGCCTGCTTGGAGGCCTCGGCCGTCTCGCGCTGAGCCTCGCTGAAGGTATAGACCGCCGAGCGATACTGCGTGCCGACGTCGTTGCCCTGGCGCATGCCTTGGGTCGGGTCGTGGCTCTCCCAGAACGTCTTCAGGAGCCGCTCATAGGAAATGATCTTGGGATCGAACACGACGAGGACGACCTCGGTATGCGCGGTCAGGCCCGAGCACACCTCCTCATAGGTCGGGTTCGGCGTATGGCCGCCAGCGTAACCGACCGCCGTGACGTGAATGCCGTTGCCAAGCTGCCAGAACTTGCGCTCCGCGCCCCAGAAGCAGCCGAGCCCGAACACCGCCTGCTCGAGGCCGGCGGGATAGGGCGGCAGCAAAGCGCGGCCGTTGACGAAATGCTTGGTGGCGGTCGGGATCGGCTGGGCACGGCCGGGCAGCGCCTCGGCGGCGCTCGGCAAGGCAGCGGGCTTGCGCATGAAGAACATGGGCTGTCTCCGGGCATGGCATCGCCCGCCGGAACAGTCCGGCGGCGCGAGGGCCTTCACTGTGGGATTATATAGGTCTCTACGCCCGCCACCGCAGCGATGTTACGTCGCGCGGTTGGGACGTCAGTCGCGACCATAGCCGATCAGCGGCCGCCGCGGGCGGAACAGCAGCATCAGCAGGATCCCGATCACGCCCAGCACGGCGAAAACCGGCTGATCCAGGAACGCCCGGGCGATCCAGTCCCACAGGAACGGCGCCTTGGCCTCGACCCAGGCCTTGAAAGCGGCCTGGCTGGATTGGTGGACGTCGTTCCAGAGCTGGCCGAACCGGGTGAACTGCAGGGTCTGGTCGGCCACCCAGCGCGCCCCGTCATACACCAGGAAGATGAAGCTTCCGGCCAGCAGCAACAGTCCCACCAGGCGGAAAAAACCGCGGATCATGCCTCACCTGCCCTCTTTCGCTTGCCCGGACGGGCAGCAAGCCCATAGCGGGGGCTCCTTGGAAATTCAACCTCGTCAGGGGCTTAGAACCGGCCCTGGCCGGCTTCCAGGTCGTCAGCAGCTTCCGAGACCGTTGACGCTCGCGGCCCCTGCCCCTATAAGGTCGCCGAAGGCGGTGGGCGCGATCCCGCCGCCGCTGTTCTTTGAGCAGCGCCGATCCGCCGAGCCCACCCGCTCCGGTCATGGCATTCTCAGAGAGGCGTCCGAACAACCCACCGCGTCGATGGGGCCGCGTCAAGCGGGCCGCGCGCGTACCCGCAGATTGCGGCGACTGCTCGCCGTCGAAGGATATTTGAGAGCATGGCCAACACGACCTCCGCGAAAAAGGCGACGCGCAAGATTGCCCGCCGCACCATCATCAACAAGTCGCGCCGCACCCAGATGCGCGGTGCCGTCCGCTCCGTCGAGGACGCGATCAAGAAGGGCGACCGCGAGGCCGCGCTGAAGGCGATGGCCAACGCCGAGCCGCAGCTGATGCGCGCCGCGCAGCGCAACATCATTCACAAGAACAACGCGAGCCGCAAAGTCTCGCGCCTCGTCCATCAGATCGCCAAGCTCGCCGCGAAGTGACGCGATCGATCGACCGACGAACTATCAAGATGCAAACAGCCCGGCTCGCGCCGGGCTTTTCTTTTCCGCCGTCATCTCTTTCTGTGGCGTCTCCTTGTGTGGCGTCGTCACGTTGGCGCGTCACACTTGCGCTTCGCTGCCGTGATCAAAACTTCTATTTGCTGGCGACATCGCGACATCGTTGCGATCTTCGCGCGCAATGGAACACTTGCGCTGTCGTCCCGGCCTGACACGCTCCGTACTCCGACGTGGCGTTCCGTAATTTTACGCGGTGATAATTTTGTCTCACCGGAAACAGCAGCGAATCTGCGCGCTCGCGTTTGCGCATCGCTGTCAAGAGCACACGATGCCTCGTTCATTTCGCGCACGCGATGCGACGGGAGTTACCCGCGTCGAGCAATCG